>CAZIGS010000171.1:0-2880 GCA_964538645.1 uncultured Rickettsiaceae bacterium | reverse complement strand
AAAATTACAACTCAGTAAATTCTCTTGTTGATGCTAGTTTTAGAAATATTGCTTCATCAGCAGCAGCAACAAAAACTATATTAGTAGCTGCAAACTTAGATGCCAATGGTGATTTGATGGATGGGCCGGGTAGAGTAATAAATTATTCAATTGCTCGTGCAGCTCAGGAAAATAACAAGGCAGATATTGTTACTCCAGGAGAAAATGATCAAGGTTCCCTATATTTTGGAAACACTATATCTTTACTCTCAAAAGTTCCTGATAAAGCAGATGCTACTACTGCAAGTAAGTTTCAGTTTGGTGGCATAGCCGCTTCTAAAAAACCTACTGCAACTAATCCAATTTATGAAGCAACAGAAGCAGGTGGTGATTTTAGTATTGCATCGGGGGTTTCTACGAACCCAAAAATGTTATCTCTTAACCAAGGTATAAGAATTACGGCTGGTGGTATAGCTTACGAATTTACTGCTTCACCGGATGGTAACAAAGAAGCAAATAATCAATTTAATAGTTTGATATCCTTATGTAAGTCTATTAATGATACTACTGGTGGGCAAATTAGAGCGACAATAGGGTCTGATGGCAGGTTATATATTGCAGCTAAAGATGCTGATAGCGGTATATCTTTTACAGATATTAATGCTCCTGGGGGATGGGCAGGTATGGTTGATACTCTAGGATTGATTAATGTTCAAGTTAATGATCCTACAGCGAGTGGATTTACTCGTTATGCGTCAAATTTAGAATTATCAACAAAAATCAATAAAGTTCCTACTTTATCTGCTAGATTTGAAGGTAATAATTTAAGATTTGGATCAGCTGCAGCCACAAGTACTTTAACAGTAGGTGCTTCATCGCCAAGAACTAGAAGCTTCCAACGCGTTACTTCAGGTTATCAGCCTTCTACCGGCGTGGCAACTGATTCTATAAAGAGAAGAACTGTATCTATAACTTCTCCTGCTCATGGTTTAAAAATAGGAGATTGGGTCAGAATAAGTGGAGTAGGTAATTTAGTAGGACCAGTAGGCGCTCCTATGGCCAATGCGTTACAAGATGGAGTGTATAGAGTAGATGCTATTACAGATGATACTTTTGCTGTAGCTACCAAACGAGATTTAGTAGCTCATGGTGATGGAGGTGGTGGTGTTAATGCTCCTCCAGCTATTGGTACTCCTATGATGGCCACACTAGCGGCTGGAGAAAATCCACCTGGTACATGGCAGAAAGTAGAAGGAAATCCTACTCCGCTTAGCAATGCAGCTACAACTGTAGCTAGAACGGGTAATGCTATTAGAGGAGGTGGCCAAGGAGAGATAGTAATTGACTTTACAGCGGGAGGTGTTACAGACCGAAGTAATATAGTAGAAGGCAGTACAGTATATATATCAGGTTCAACTCTTCTTAACGAAGGTTATTATGAAGTGACTGAAACACTTGGGAATACTGTTACTGTATTAGCTATGTGTGGAAATAACGTGGGAGGTGGAGTACTTCAGCCACCAGAAGTAGGAATAACACTTCAGGCTCCTACTGCTACTGCAGCTGCTGTTCCTGCTGCAGTAGATGCTGGTCTGAAAATGACTGCGGTATCTGGGCCGATTGGAAGAGGTATAAATACTGCTCCTTTAATTTTAGGAGCGGCCGGTACTAAGCAAGTTAGTATCGCTGTACCAGATAATGGACATAAATATGCCATAGGAGATGTTATAATTTTTAGAAATCTGGCTACTGCCACTGTGGAATATCAAGGTATAAGAATAACTCAAGATAAAGCATATTTTATTAAGGGTAAAACTACTAATACTATAATTTTTGATGCAGACGCAGTAGTTGAGGGTGTAGGAATTGCTGTTGCTGGGGTAGGAGATTTCATTGGATATGATGCTACTTACGATGCTGCAGGAGTTGTGGTTGCAGCAGCCGCTGCAGGTGCACCCTCTAACAGTTTAGGTGACGGTGCTTATATAGATTATGTAGGAGCACAATTTAAAGGGTTAGGAATAGATACAAATGTTGATTTCTTTACTAAGGCTTTAGATATTACTTATAATGGTGGCAAACCAGAAAAAAACTGTTCCTCAGGTGCAGTTAAAGCGGATTTTATGATAGAAACACATGTATTTGATACATTTGGTAGAGAATATCCTATTAATATATATTTTAAACATATGAGCCAAAAAGTTGTAGCTGTAGAAATAGCATTTCCGCCGAATGCTCAAGGTGGGTATGATATAAAAGGAAAGCCTGCTGGAACAGGTTTAATTGCATATGGCAATATTACTTTTGATGATAATGGACATATGCTTTCAAACCCTTCTTTGAAAGAAATAACACTAGATTGGAACAATGGTGTTAATACTACTACAACAATTACTATGAATTGGGGGGCGGTAAATGGATTTGACATAAATAATAAAGCAAGTACTCAATTTGGTCTAACCAAATTAGCAGGCCCTAATGCTTCAAAATTTGTTGAACCTGATGGCAACGCTCCTGGAAGTGTTATAGGGTATAAATATTCTAAGAGTGGTGTAATTACTGCTTTATTTAGTAATGGTTTAACTAGAGATGTATATCAAGTTTTAGTAGGTATGGTCGCAAATTTTGATGGTCTTAGACACGAAGGCGGGGGGCTTTATGTAGCGATTCCTTCTGAGAGTGGTCAGATATTATTGCAAATAGCTGGTACTGCTGGGGCTGGTAGCTTTGTCTCTGGTGCTCTTGAATCATCTACAGTTGATTCAAGCAGTGAGATACTTGATTCTACAGGAATAGCGAATTTAGCTAAAATGCTCTATCATCAAATTGGCACTCAAAAAGCTGTTGATGATTATGCCTTGCAGCATATATAGAATCTGCTATTATATTTTTGGAATTAGT
>CAZIGS010000170.1:0-2899 GCA_964538645.1 uncultured Rickettsiaceae bacterium | reverse complement strand
TATCCTAGAGGTGTGTCTCTATCAAAAGAAGAGGAAACAGCGTTAGATGTTTGTTCTTACGCCGCTCATATTGCTGCTTTGATTGGAGCTCATATCATAAAGGTGAAAATACCCTCAATGCATATTATGTCTAAAGATAGCAATATTGCCGCTCCTAGTGCTTTGACGGAAGCCATAAAGTATGTGGTAAGATCTTGTTTTAATGGGAAAAGAATAGTGGTATTTTCAGGTGGGTTAGCAAAAACTTCAGAGGAGATTTTAAAAGAGGTAAAAGCTATCATGGAAGCTGGTGGCAATGGTTCTATAATAGGTCGCAATAGTTTTCAGCGTCCTAAGAAAGAGGCGCTAGATTTACTGGGGAAGGTTTGTGGAGTGTACAGTCATTGCGAGGTGTCAGAAGGACAACGAAGCAATCCATAAAATACACGTTACATGTAGGTATGTATATAGCTTTACAAAGAATGGATTGCCGCGTCAGGCTTTCAGCCTTCCTCGCAATGACAGTTTCAGTTAGAAATTTTTATATAATTTATTACCTATGGCGGATGGGGCAATTATGAACAAAGAAAAAGAAATAGTTATAGTAAAAGAAAAGAAAGTCTCATGTGAGGGGGCGGAATATCCTTATGATCATCCAAAAATATATTTGGAGATCTCCTCGAAAGAAGGGCAAGTAGAATGCCCCTATTGCAGTAGGGTGTTTAAGGTACAGAAATAGCATTATATATCATCTCGCAATATCTCAAATTTTACATCTTCTTCATCCTTTTTATTCGGACTATCCATAATGGTAGGATGTGTTTGATTTAGAGAGATATTGTATCTACTAACAAGGGCTTTGTTGATGAAAGTCAATTCTAAAGCACGTGATATCTCACCTTTTGATAATTTTGTAGTAAAGTTGCCAATTGGGAAGTTGCATCCATGGACATGTACTAATAAAAAGTCATCACTTAAACGAGAAATTAAACCAAGAGCTTTAATTGTTTGTTCTACAGTCCAAAAATGGATTTCTAGTACTATACCGGTAATATTAGGTGCATATTTATAAATATCTTGAAAGGCCTCATATTCTGCTCCTTCTATATCCATTTTAATAAAAAGTTTTTTATCTTTTAAACCCAATCTTTTAATTTGCTCAGTAAAAGATGAAATTTTATTAGAAGATTTTTGGGTTTTGTAAAGGCTGGAGTCGCTAGATATACATTCGCTTATAAAACTACATAATTTATTCTTTATCTCTATAGATTCTACACCGCAATCGAAGCCATAAGAAGGTTTATTATAGATATTAGAAAATTGTTCTTCGAACGAAATATCATCATCAATGCCATATCCTATCAATGCATCGGCTTTTTCAAATGCGATTTCAGGTACTACATATCCACCATTATATTCTCTTCCATGTCTTACCAACTTCATTAAGCCATTTTGATCATATATATCGTATATTTTTAACTTCCGTACTAAGCCCTCTAAAGCTGCTTTTTCATGCTTAGTGTTTAGTTCGTCAATAGCAGAATCTAAAACATGCTTAGCTTGAGCGCGTTCTATAGCTACAGTATGTTTTATCCTTTTTTTATATGCAGCCTTAATTCCAAAAAATGCTGTGAGAGTAATAACAATTAAGCTGAGGTATATTATAGTTTTACGCATTGTATTGTTCATGAATGTTTACCAAATTTAAGTTGTGAATATATCATTAATATGGTCTGCCCATTGATGTAATATCCGAACCGAAGTTTGTATTAACATCTGCCGTTTTTTCAGTAGTAATATATGCATCTAATCTCAAAGATCTAATTGCCTCAACTAATATATTATCCAAAGGTATATTCCCAAGCTTATCCTGAACTTTTAACAATTTTTTTGCAGAACTACTGTTTATGATATATGCATGAGCACCCCATGTACTGAAAGTACCGTCATGCTTTAGTAATGTTTCGTTTAATTTTTTTAAAGAGGAATGAATATGCGCATCATTTTCATAAGACAGATAATCTATGTAAACTAGGTCCCATTTTTTAGGGAGTGCTGCGAAGATATTTTGGATTTTTTTATCAAAATCATTACCTAGGGATATGTCATCTTCAAATATTACTGCAACCTGGTTAGAATCAGCAATTTTCTTCCATAACATCCTAGAGCTACATGAAATTCCAATCTCTCCAGCTGTTAATATGGCATTATGAGGTACGATTGTACCCTTACATTCTCCATTTAGATATACAAAGTCTGGCTTATTACCTTGTTTATAAGATTCCGGATAGCAATATATATTATATTCCTTCTTTTCTACTAATAATCTAGGGTTCTTTTTTAATTCAGAGGCTTCAATAGAATTTTTTGTCACAGGATCAACTATTACTGCTTTATATCCATTTACAGCATCAAATCTTTCTATATTGAGATTATATTTATCAGATTGTGCGCGCACAGATTCCATTTTATTGGTGGAACTTTCAAGATTGATCGCATAGAATTTTTTTGGAGCATGTTTATCTATTTCTGGCGTGTTAAATCTCTCAATAGCAATTTCAATTTTTGCGACAAAGAGATGCACATTTTCAATAGCTTCTATTACTCTCTTTCTAACGAGCTTATGTTTTACAATTCCAATGCATAATAGCGCTGCGCAAATTAATAATATGATATTTCTACGGCTCATGAAATCTGCTCAAATATTTTTTTGGTATAATAATAATTGATAAGAACAAAGTCAATTGTTTGTTATGTCCATTGTAGTTGTGGTTTGACTTAAGAAGTGCTATTTAGTAGAATGCCATAGTCATACGGAGGTACTATGCAAAACACACTCATTATATTTGGCGGTAGATCAACAGAACACGAAGTTTCTATAAGATCCGCGCGCAATATCATAGCTGCATTGGATAAAAAA
>CAZIGS010000169.1:2381-2905 GCA_964538645.1 uncultured Rickettsiaceae bacterium | reverse complement strand
GGTAAAAATAAATGCGTATCACAAAAATTGTTGCATGTATATTATTTAGTTATGTAGCAAATATTTATGCTGAAGAAGATCAGGTCATAGCTATAGAGCATAAAACTATTGAACAAACTCATATTGCCTCTGATGATTCAGCTAGGATTTCTTATTGTGAAAGCGAATTACGGCAATTAACTGGAAGAGTTGAAGCTTTAGAACATGCTATTCAAGAATTGAAAAAAAATCATACAGTTTCACCCGAAGCTCAATCTATGGAATCTCATTCTTCCAATGTAGCAGCCCCTTCGACTCATATTGCAGCTTCAACAGAATCAGTCACTCCTGGTGCAACTCAAGATTTATCTATAGAAAAAAGAGAATATGATACAGCTTTAGCGGCGCTCAAAGATTCTAAATTTGTAGAAGCAGAGCATATGTTTGAGAGTTTTATACAAAAATACCCATCGAGCCAGCTTATAAGCAATGCTTATTTTTGGCATGCTGAACTTGGGTTTTTCAAATTTAATATTTTTTATATT
>CAZIGS010000169.1:0-2371 GCA_964538645.1 uncultured Rickettsiaceae bacterium | reverse complement strand
CGATAAGGCTGCTGTCTATTATTTGAAAGGCTATAAGCAATTTCCTAAAGCTCAAAAAGCAGCAGATTCTTTATTTAAGCTTGCATTATCATTAGGTGAAATCAAAAAAACTAAAGAGGCATGTTCTATACTAAATAAATTAGAAGAAGAATATAAACAACGCCCAGCATCATCTGTTAAAAGAGCATATGATGCAAAAATGAAATATGGATGTAAATAGGAAGTAAACAATGACAGATATAATTGATGAAGTAATCATTGACAAAAGAGATGAGCAAAAAATGCTCTATTTCAAAAAATCAATACCAATAATCATATCTGTGACGATACTAATTATACTGGGTATGATCATAAATGATTATTTTCTATCAAAAAAAATAAAACATAATAGAGAGATTGGTGACACGTTAATTCAATCTCTAGATCATATCACGACTAATCCCACACTTGCTTTGCAAGGGCTTGAATTTGTAGAAAAAAATGCTGAAAATCATGCAAAAGATTTAGCTATATTACAAAAATTAGCAGCTGCTATAGGTACAAAAGATAAAGAACAATCATTATCAATATCACAAAATATAATCACAAATAAAGATTATTTACCACTCACACAAGCCTATGCTAAATTAATGTGGATAAGTTTTAAGATTGATTCTAAAGATCTATCAAGCGAAGATCAAACTAAGCTAGTAGAGTATTTTGATTCATATACAGAACATACTGCTTTTTATGGATCTAGCCATCTATTAGAAGCATTATGGTATCAAAAAACCGATAAAGAAAAAGCTAAAACCATTTTAGAGAAGCTTATTGCTAGTAAAATGGTCACAAATACATTAAAAGAAGAAGCCAAGGCTTTGATGTCAAATTTAACAATTGAGAATTAAACATTTATGAAAAAATATTTTGCTTTACTCCCTATATTATTTTTAACAGCATGTGCAGGTAATTACAAAGTCAAAAACATAGTCTCTTTTACTAATGAGTTACATGCAGAAGCAAAAGAGGTGCGCATTACTATACCTAAGAGAGAGCATGTCACAGATTGTGAAGGGGATGCTCAAAATATTAATATAGATGCTAATGACCTGCCTACAAAATTGAAGTTTGAGAAATTAAAGCTATCAGCGGATATTTCTGCAAGGCCGATAATTATAGAAGATAAAATCATAGTATTATGTGCGGATGGTTCTGTTAGGGCGTTTAACAGCAATTATAATACTACAATATGGACTATGAATATACAAAGCAAAAAGAGTAAAAATAAAGCTTTTGGTGGTGGTATTGCATATAGCGATGGCAAATTATATGTAACTAATGGAAGTCAAATGCTCGAAATATTAAATCCTGACAATGGGCGTAGGATTATGAGCAAAAAATTCCCAGATATAATAATTGCTCCTCCTGTAATACACAATAATCTTATATTGCTACTTACTTTAGGTAATCAATTATTTGCAGTTAATAAAGATAATGGTGCTATAATTTGGGATCATGCGGGCACTCCTGAAACTCTCACTTATGGTAACATACCAACTCCTACCATAGATTCTATGGGGAGAATTTTTGTAACATATTCTTCAGGGCAAATATTCCTGCTTAATCCAGAAAACGGATCCGTATTATGGCAACATGATCTTTCCTCTACAGAACATATGCCAGGTCTTCTACCAACTAATGTGACAACAAGACCTATTTTAGAAGGGCACAATATATATCTTGCAGATAGTCTTGGGCAGTTTTATAAATTTGATACAAAAACAGGACATATTGTCTGGCAAAAAGCAATACAAGATGTGCAAACTATCAATAATGTTGGAAACAGTATATTCATTACAACAAATGGAAGACAAGCAGCAGCTATAGACAAATTAGATGGTAAGATAATATGGGTTACTAATATTGTTGACGATCTCAGCAAATCAAAAAAACTAGCTCAAGCAGAAGCAAAAAAATTGCAAGAAGCGCAAAATATATTATTGCAGCCAGAAGATCGTAATCTTCATTCAAAGAATCCTTTTAAAAAGATCTTTGCCAAGATGAAGGAATTTAAATCTAAGAAAAAACATTTTAGAAAAAATTCTGTCTATGACAGAAGTAATCTTAAACCCATAGATTTTGTATCTGGGGTGCTGATGAATGATCTATTTACATTATATACGTCAAAAGGCAGTATATATTATCTATCTCCGATAGATGGAACAATTTTGGATCAGAGAAATTTAAATACCAAATTGAGCTTTGTAGCAGTATCGAGCAAAGTAGTATTAGTTAGCGGTAAAAAAATATTGATGAGTAAGTAATAATATGCCAAAAATAGTTTTTGAAATATCAGATACAGAAGAACTAGAAGTAGATGCTCCAATAGGTC
>CAZIGS010000168.1:0-2908 GCA_964538645.1 uncultured Rickettsiaceae bacterium | reverse complement strand
ATAATTATACTCGCTGGTACAACATGAAGAAGGAATAGGTCCTCGGGTCAAGCCCGAGGATGACGAAAAATTTACATTCCCTCAGACAAAAAATTTACATTCCCTCAACAGCTAGACTAATCCCCATTCCACCACCAATACACAGACTGGCGATACCTGTCTTAGCTTTAGAGCGCATCATTTCATGTAGCAACGTTACAGAGATTCTTGCACCACTAGCACCTATTGGATGACCTATTGCGATAGAGCCACCATTAACATTGACTTTCGCCTCGTCAAGAGCTAACTCCTTAAGCACATAAGCTGCTTGAGCTGCAAATGCCTCGTTAATTTCAAACAAATCTATATTTTTCAAATCCCATCCCGCTTTGGCGCTACATAATCTTGTAGCTGAAATCGGCCCTATTCCCATAATTTCCGGCTCCACCCCACTCCTTGCATAAGCAGCTATACGCGCAATAGGCGTAAGATTATATTTCTTCACCGCTTCTTCTGATGCAACAATAACTCCAGCTGCTCCATCGTTAATACCAGAAGAATTTCCTGCTGTCACTGTCCCATCAGGTAGAAAAGCAGGTCTTAACTTGCCAAGTGTCTCTATAGTAGTTTGAGGCTTGATAAATTCATCTTTGGAGATAATTATTTCTTCTTTTTTATTTTGAATTTTTACAGATATTATCTCATCTTCAAATTTTCCTTCCCCTTCGGCTTTTGCAGCTTTCATCTGAGAATTTAGGGCAAAATTATCTTGCAAATCTCTTGTAACACGAAACCTAGCTGCAACATTCTCAGCTGTAATACCCATAGCTTTTCCAGAGAACACATCTGTCAGACCATCATACATCATCATATCAATAAATTTGGCATCTCCAGCTTTAACACCGGCTCTTATATAAGAAGCATGCATTGCTTTGGACATAGATTCTTGCCCACCAGCAATTACTATTTCACTATGTCCCATCATTATGGATTCATAAGCTAGAGCTATAGACTTTAATCCTGAACCGCACACTTTATTTATAGTAAAGGCAGGTACATGATCTGGTATGCCAGCACCTATTGAAGTTTGTCTTGCGGGATTTTGCCCAGAACCACCTGTTAGCACCTGCCCCATAATTACTTCCGAAATATTAGATGGATCTAGTTTGCTTTGTTTTAGCAATTCTTTTACCACGCAAATACCCAATTCTGGAGCAGATAGGCTACTTAATGAGCCCATCAAATTCCCTACAGGCGTTCTACAAGCATTTGTTATATATACTGTTTTCATTGTCATCGTTATTCCTTTAAAAATTTAGCAATAATTGGTTCGATAGGAAGAATAGCAGAAAAATTTTTCTTATCTAGTGTTAGTGGTACGGTATCAGTAACATATAATGGCACTGATGGTGTTTTGTTTCCTAAAAAATGCGTGCAATATGCTTTAATATTTGCTGCTTTACCTTCTTTCAGGCATTTAACCGCAGCGTCTATAGTATTACCACTATCTATTATATCATCTATTATCAGACAATTCTTGCCTTCTACATCTCCTTTTAATTCCATAAATATCTCTTTATCTCTTCTTGTTTTATTCATGATAATTATATTACAACCCATATTTTCTAAACGTTTTGCACTTCCTTTATCAGGAGCAATAATTGTCACATTACCTATATTCAATATAGGGGAATAATAACTCAAAATTTCTATTACACTTATATGTATTACCTCAATAGAAAAATAGCAGAGCGATTCTGATGAGTGAATATCTACGGTAATTAAACGAGTTACACCTACAGATTCTAATATTTTAGCAATTATCTTCATACCTATAGAAGAGTAAGGAAGCTCCATAGAATTTTGTCTACTATACCCAAGATATGGTGCTATCAATGTAATATTTCTAGCTCCACTATTTCGGGCTGCATCTATAATACTAACAAGCCTCATAAGAGTATCATTGGTTGGCGGGACAATAGACCCAACGATAACAACTTCTTCCTCAGCAGATATAGATTTGTTGATTTTCGTGAGATATTCACCTGTTGGGAATTTTGTTGTTTTTATACTGGAGTCGTCATCCTCGGGCGAAGACCCGAGGACCCATTCGTTTTTTATAGGTTCTCGGGTCAAGCCCGAGAATGACAATCCATTAATAATTCTCATTGGAACTATTTTATACCCCTTCTTCCTCTTCTACCTCAATTACTTCAGCATCAAGCAATTCTGCTTTAGATGAAACAAGTTGGTAGCGAGTAAGATTTGTGATAGAATTTTTATTACCAGAATCTATACCTAATTTTTGTATAGAACGTACTTTTGGTAAAAAATTCCTATTAAAAGATGCAGAAAATTTATCATAATTATTCACTAAGCTCTGGATATTATTTCCAAGCTTTTGTGAATAATCTGTAAGTACAGATATAGACATAATAACCTTCCTGACTTCCTCTATAATTGCATTATGGTTCAGCGATCTCATATTGTCATTAATCTGAAACCTTGCAAAAGATAGCATATTCATAAGACCTGATGGCCCCACTGGAAAAATATTAGCCGCCCAGCTACGAGTTATAAATTCTGGGTCAATATTAGTGATTTTATCTATAGCAAATTCTGTTGGTAAAAACATTAGCATCATGACATGTTCTATATTTTTTCCATCGATATTATAACTCGAAATAATATTATCCACATATTCTTTTGAGGTTAAAGATTTAAGATGAGAGTTCATAGCTTTCATAAGCTTACTCTCAGATTCTGTTGACTCATCAGCCCCTATTTCTACCAAAAATTTTGAAGCTTTAGCATCTATTACCATGAAATTATTTCTAGGCAAGCTTACAACAGCATCTGGACGAAGCTTGTTATCCTCTCTTCCCATTATTGTATGCTGCATAAAAAAATCTACTCCTAGTCTTAACCC
>CAZIGS010000167.1:0-2915 GCA_964538645.1 uncultured Rickettsiaceae bacterium | reverse complement strand
CTTCTGGGAGGAGGTATAAGAGATGCCTTAAACTCAACATAATCTCCTAGCATAATATTTTTCACATCATCGGATTTAATGGAAACCCTAATTCTTTTAGGGTCTTTTTCTTGCATTAAGAGATTATAGAATAAAACATCATCCAATATTATTTGAGCACCTTTTATTGTATGTTTTATAGATGCAATAGTTCCACGAACATTACTGGTAACCGGGTCATGTAAAGCGATTGAATTTAAATTATCTGCTCTAATTTTGGAAACTAAATTACCCCAGATAAAAGCTATTATTACACTTGAAATAAATAGCAATATATAGCCATATTTCCTAAAATATAAAGTCATAAGAGAGGCAATGAGAGACGCAACTAAACAGTTGATAGAAGGTTCATATTCCAGAGTAAAATAGAATAAAATTCCAAAGATAAAAAATACACAGCTCCAAAGTGACAATCTGTAATATTCTTCATCCAAAAAGGAAATAATTTTTGAGAAAATCATATATTCTCATCTCTATATCTTTCATCCTCAGTCTTGACCTTGCGTTAACTTAGGTTGTATAAAGGACTCGGAATTTCTAGTTTTGAGCAATATATTATTTATAAATGATTGTGTCAAGTACCATAGTAACAAAAAATTAGTACTTTGGTCTTTAGCTAAGAGGATGACTAATATCTAAAGAAACTATAGTTCTGACACAACCTAAAAATCTTTTTTGTGTAAATTACCATTAAAGAATTGTAGCAAGGACACTTATACAATATAATCAGTACAGTTATAATTAAATATAAGAGAAGTACGTGAAGAAGAATATTATTATTTTCCTTGCATCCATGTCTAGCTGCATAATGTCCGCTGATGCACTTAATTTAGAGGAAGCACTTTCTGCAGCATATACCAAAAACCAGGGTTTAAAAGCCTCTCAGCAGGTGTTTTTGCAAGAAATCGAGCAATTTCCACGAGCTTTAGCAGATTTCTTACCTGATATCAGGGCTAAAATTACCACAAGCAACTCAAAGACAAAATCTGATAGTCAATTTGACAATCCAAATCTTACTAGAAGGCCCCTACATTCTACAAGTACTGGCCCCGATGTAGCACGTAATCTAACAATCACACAAAATCTGTTTTCTGGAGGAAGCTCAGTAATGGGTATGAAAGTAGCTCAAGCTGGATTTTGGGTATCTAGAAGCAAGCTATACAAGAGCGAGCAAAAGACTCTTGGAGACGCTGTAGAAAGTTATCTAAACGTATACGCAGCAAGAGAAAAACTTAATATAGCAATGGACTCATTGAATTTTGCTAAACAAAATTTTGATATGGTGCAGGAAAAATTGAAAGTTGGGGAAGCAACGGTGACAGAAGTAGCCTTAGCAAGCGCAAGTCTAGCAAATGCAGAGGCAAAAAAATCTGCCCAATATTCTGCGCTTATTGCTGCAAACGCTGACTTTAGAACTACTGTTGGAATAGAGCCAGAAGAAGATATGCCATTCCCATCAATACCAGAAAAACTACCAGAAACACTAGAGCAGTTAGAAGCATTAGTTAATAAATCGAATCTTGATCTACTTAGTAAAAAATATGAAATGATGCAGGCAAAGCACGGGATTAAAGTTGCTGAAGCAAGTCTTTTACCAGAAGCAGATTTGAAGCTCAGCGCTGAAAAAGATTTTTTCAGACCCGAAAGTACTGCAAGAAAAAATACTATGAGTTACTCAACTTCCCTTGAGGTTACTATCCCAATATTAAGCAAGGGAGGAGTGGAATATTCAAAAATCAGAGCACAGAAAAAGGCTTCAAGACAGGCTGTTTATACGTTAGATTTTGTTGAAAAACAATTAAAAGCTCAAGTAATCAGCATTTGGGAGTCGTATATAGCAAGCAAAGATTCTATAGCTTTTGTTGATAAAGCAGTAGAAGCCCAAACTCTGGCGTTAGATGGTATCAAGCAGCAATATGCTGTAGGATCTGCAACAATGTTAGATGTATTGAAGTCACAAGAAGATCTGAATAAATCAAAAAGTGATGGGGTTGATACAAAGAAAAACTATATACTTACCGCATATAAGCTGAAAGATTTAATGGGACAAATGACAGCATCTCAACTGAAGCTTAACGTAAAATATTTTAGCCCAGAGCAAGAATTCAGACATATAAAGCATAAAGTAATGGGTTTCTAATATTATGCGTGACAATAAACCTCACAATGACATGTCTATAGAAGATATTCTAGAATCAATACGTAATGTTATTAATGATAGAGCAATCTCTTCTAACACAGATATAATGGTAGAAGAAAAAGATCATGATGATGATGAATTGCATCTAACTAATATTAGAGAAGAAGCAGATTTTGAGGCAGAGGAATCAATCCTATCCACAGAATCTAGTAACCGTACTAGTGCAATTTTAGAAGATTTTGTTCAAACAGCTTTTAGCTTAGGCCATAATGTATCTGAAACGACAAACGCTAGTTCGAATAGTAAAACTATAGAAAGCTTTTTAGAGAATATGATAAAGCCACATATGAAAGAGTGGCTAGATGCTAACTTACCTATAGTTGTAAAGCAGGTAGTCTCTGAAGAAATCAAGAGATTGGTTGCCAATATGAATAAGAACTCGATATGAGGATTATAATAGAGCACCCCTAATTAGAGTACCTAGCGGATGAAGCAATTCATTATAGTATGGATTTGCCGCACTTCGCACTGAAGCGCTCCTATCAATGAGGGCATTAAAAAAGAGGCACATTTTGTATAGATTTTTGGTAATTCTTTTACTTCTAAACAGTGAAATATTTGCATTAGAGGCACCTACAAATACTGCTTCAAATCAAGTACAAAATGATATTGCCTCAGACGAACGCCAGTCATTTATTGAGAAAGGAGACTCTAGCCTTCCTGTAGCACCAGAAGT
>CAZIGS010000166.1:0-2939 GCA_964538645.1 uncultured Rickettsiaceae bacterium | reverse complement strand
AGGACTTGGACTGAGTATAACCAGAGAAATTATTACTGGTCATAATGGAACTATACATTTAGTAGATAGCGAGATTCTCCATGGCTTAAAAGTAAGAGTAATATTGCCAATATTTACACCAGCATATAATCCTCGCACTTGACCAAAGGACCTATTACTTATAAAATACATGCTTAGGTCTAAGCCCGAGAATGAAACATAACAGAGAATGGAAAAATAATGAGTATCAATCATATAGCAATAATTCCTGATGGAAACGGTAGATGGGCTACAAAAAATAATCTACCAAAAGCTGAAGGACATAAAGCAGGCGCTGAAAATGCAAAAAATATCGTTGAAATTGCTATGAGGCTTGATATAAAACACCTAACTCTATGGGGATTTTCCTCAGAAAATTGGAGACGTACTGAGGAAGAAGTGGTTGCATTAATGGATCTTATGACACTTTATCTATCGAGTGAAATATCTTCTCTAAAGGAGAATAATATAAAGTTTAATGTAATAGGCAATATAGAAAAATTATCAAGAGAGCTTCAAGACTCAATTCAGAATGCGAGAGATCTAACAAAAAATAATACTGGCTTAAATTTATATATCGCTATAAGTTATGGCGGCAAAGATGAAATTGTCAGGGCATGCCGCAAAATTATCAAGAAAGGCATTAAAGCAGAAGATCTATCCGAAGAGATTATTCAAGCAAATTTAGATATACCAGAAATGCCAGAAGTAGATTTGGTAATTCGTACTAGTGGAGAAAAAAGGCTCAGTAATTTCTTGATTTGGCAAATCGCTTATAGTGAGCTATACTTTTCCAATGAGTTATGGCCAGATTTCAATGAGAGAGAGTTTAAAGCTGCTATAGATGATTTTCATCAAAGAAAAAGAAATTTTGGTTATGCCAGAGAACAAACACAATAGACTAAATAGAATAAACAAGAAAAATATAGAGATCTGTTATGAAAAAATATAGTGTAGAATTTATTAAAACATGTATGGCTCTTTTTGTTCTCATACCGCTAATAGTTGGAGCTTTAGTATTTTCCAAACTGTTATTTCAAATAATAATTATTATGTTTACCATAGGCATGTTTATAGAATGGTATGATATGACCAAAACTAGTAATTTTTACATGATGCTAGGACTTTTTATCATATCAATTCCAGTTGCTTCGATTCTTCTAATTACTATATTACCTGAAAATTATCAATATATTATACTAACTTATTTTGTAATAATATGGACCATGGATAGTGCCGCTATGTTCGGCGGACAAGCTATTAGGGGGCCTAAACTAGCACCTAAAATTAGCCCTAATAAAACATGGAGTGGTTTAATTTGCGGTATAATTGCTTGTAGCATATGTGTAAGAATCATAGAATTACTACCAGGTTATGATTTTGTTTATAGAGGAACAGATCTATCAATATTTGCTGCTATCATAGGCTTTATATCACAAATGAGCGACCTATTTATATCATTCTTTAAACGTCGCTTTAATTTAAAGGATATTAGCAACATAATACCAGGTCATGGAGGGTTACTAGATAGATGTGACGGCTTGATCTTAACCGCACCAATATTCTTGTACATATCATTATGAGAAAAAGGCAAGCTACTACTAATTCAATTGGCAAAAGGCAGCTAATAAGTGGTATATTCATGGCTGTGCTGCTATATTTTATTTTTCATGCTATATATGGCAATAGGGGAATAGTAGCTTATTTTAAGCTGAACTCAAATGTAGAAAATCTAGAAAAAGAACTTGAAGAACTAAAAGCAGAACGTTTAGAGATAGAGCATAAAGTAAAATCCCTTAAATCAGAATCCTTGGATCGTGATCTACTAGATGAGCAAGCAAGAAAGGGATTAGGAGTTGCTGGAGAAAAAGAACAAGCTTTTGTACCAGAAAAATAGACTGTCATTAGCTAAGGAATCATAAATGACGAGGAAGCAATTAAGGTTTACAAAGCAAAAATGGATTACCATGGCCCTGAGCTTTTCGCAACTAGTACTAACAAAACATAAGGAGAAAGATCATAGTTACTATATTTAAAAACGATATTCCAGAAGACCTAAAAATAGATGGAGATATTGCAATAGACACAGAAGCAATGGGACTTAATTTTCATCGAGATAGATTATGCACTGTTCAATTTTGTGATACTTCTAGCAATGGCTATATTGTACAATTTGTGTCAAAAAATTATAACGCTCCAAATTTGGTCCGATTATTATCTGACAAAAATCGTGTAAAGATTTTCCATTTCGCTAGATTTGATGTTGCTATAATGGAATATTATCTAGATGTAAAAATAGAAAATATTTTCTGTACTAAAATAGCCTCAAAACTAACACGCACTTATACTGACTCACATGGGCTTAAAGATTTATGCAAAGAATTGCTTGGAATTCAATTATCTAAACAGCAACAATCATCTGATTGGGGAACAAGTGAATTATCCAAAGACCAAACTGATTATGCTATAAAGGATGTATTATATCTCCACCAACTTAGAAATTTACTAATACCTATGTTGCAAAGAGAAAATAGACTTGAGATTGCACAACAATTATTCGACTTTCTCCCCGTAAGAGCAAGGCTAGATATTATGGGCTGGAATGAGATAGATATTTTTTCACACGGCTCCTAAATGAATATATTAGAAACAGCTATAAATGTTATAAATCAAGAACGTGATAGTTTAAATTTGCTTCTTGATCATATGCCCAAAGATTTTACTAAAGCAGTAACTCTTTTACTAGAAATGAAAGGCCGTCTTATAGTTTCTGGCATTGGTAAAAGTGGGTATATAGCTAATAAAATCGCAGCCAGCGTAGCATCTACAGGCACTCACGCATCATATATACATCCAGCAGAAGCGAGTCATGGTGATTTAGGCATGATTACTCCTCAAGATATCTTGCTAGCGATTTCTCA
>CAZIGS010000165.1:0-2979 GCA_964538645.1 uncultured Rickettsiaceae bacterium | reverse complement strand
ATATAAGGTAGATGAAATCGGTCAACAGGCTGTTGACCAAATCTCTTTAGATCTTAAGCAATTTGTGCAAGAGGCTATTGCACAATTACCTTTGTATATAAATTGCAAAATATTTGGGAGGTGAGGATGAGTGAGAATAAGCTAATAATTAGGCATGCACACATTAATGATATCCCAGGGCTTTTGCCGCTTTTAGCCCAATTGGGGTATCCATGTGCACTAGAAGATTTGGAAGTAAGATTTACAAGGTTTATAGATAATTCAGGATATGGTGTCGCTGTTTGCGAAATGGACAATTCAGTTGCAGGATGCGTTGCTTATTCAAAGTCTCAGCTTTTTGTCTCAAATGCATCAAGGTTTCATATAGAAGGACTTATTGTAGCAGAAAACTATAGAGGTAAAGGCATCGGCAAAAAACTTATGTTATTCGTCGAAGAAATAGCAAAATGTCACTCACCGGCTATCGTTGATTTAACATCCGGCCTTAGGCGCGCGGCGGATGGTAGTCACAAATTTTACGAGCGTATTGGATATAAAAATGAAGGCCCTATGGCGAAACTTTATTTACGAAAGGAATTATGAAAATGCATATTCGCTCAAGCCAACCTTCTGATACCTCTGCCATGGTTTCGCTCTCAAAAGCCAAGCGTTTATCCTACGAAAAAGCTCAGCCACAATTTTGGCGATACGCTGGAGAAGAAGGTGATAATGCTCAAGGTGAATGGTTTAAAGAACTGCTGGAGGACACAAATCATGTGATGTTTACTGCGGAAAGCGGCACTCAAGAAATCCTCGGGTTTATCATTGGTAAGCTCATGCCTGCTCCAGAAGTGTATAACCCAGGTGGATTGACCGTGATGATAGATGATTTCTGCGTGCAATCCGAAAATCTTTGGCAATCTGTTGAGGCAAGGTTAATTGAAGAGACGAAGGCTGCGGCCAAGTCTAGAGGCGCCACTCAAATCCTTGTAGTATGCGGCGCTCATGACCTGCCAAAACGTAAGTTCTTGAAGGATCAAAATCTATCGATTGCCTCAGAGTGGTTTGTAGGAGGTATTGTATGATCAAAGGCATCAATCATATCAACATAGCTGTTTCAGATATTGAAAGATCATTTTTGTTCTATAAAGATATTTTGGGATTTAAGCCATTATGCAAATCTGAAGGTAGCGCTTATTTTTTAGCTGGCAATCCTGATGATCCTGGATGTTTGTGGTTTTCTTTAGATCTTGATCGTAGTTCTCTGCGAAGGCCATCGCCGTGTAACACACATTTTGCATTTAGTGTTAATGATGAGGATTTTGAAGCTTTGTGTCAGCGCATAACCGACTCAGGAGCCAAAGTTTTTAAAGATAATACGTCTCCTGGAAAGTCACTCTACTTCTTAGATCCGGACGATCATAAGTGTGAGATTCATGTGGGGGACTGGAAGGTCAGGATTGCGGCTAAAAAAGCCAACCCTGGTAACTGGAAAAATGTGGAGTGGTTCGTATGATCAAAATCGAACTTTTAAAAAGCCACCATAATGCCAAAATAGCAGCTAGAATGTTGCCTATAGCGCGACTTTTCGAAATCACTTGCGTACCTTGGGGAAAAAATTGATTATGTGCTTTTTACGAATCCATAATTACCTAGTTTGGTTCCATAAATCAGATGGCCGCCAAGTGCATCCCATTCGCAATGAGTTATTATATCTCCATTCTTATGATAGACTGGAACGTATTTGCCATTTTCAGCATCGATCAATATCAGCACTCCATTATTATATCCTGCAGCCACGATTTTCATTTTTGGGTGACAGGATACTTGAGTAACCAATGCTCCCATATCCGGCCCCAATGATATCGGCGACTTCCCCGCCTACTGCATTTGTGGTTTATCTGATTTCTAAACAATTTTCTACAGAAGAAGAATTGGTTAAGAAAGTTGTTGCGCTTAGTTCTGTCGTGGCAACGATATCGCTTGTACTTATAACGATGATCATTGGGTAAAACATTATGCAAAATAAAACCCGCTTCTCTTTAATCATCTGGATTGTGGCGCTGATCGCAATAGGAGGAGTCATTGGCTCTTTTACCAAGCCAGAGATTAGCACTTGGTATAGCACCTTACATCGCTCCACCCTGACACCACCAAATTATGTATTCCCGGTTGCTTGGACTATTTTATACGGCATTATTGGCGCTTGCGGCTGGCTAATTTGGCGAGAGTCATCATTTCCCAGCTCAGTATTATCAAAACCTTATACGTGACTCAGCTGATCTTATAGTCGGCGCGATACTTTGGTTAGCTTACCCGAAAATAAGGGCAGTATCACTGCTGATGATTCCATATTTACTCTGGATTATATTTGCAAGCTACTTAAATTTTTACATATGGCAATACAATTAATGGTAAATATATGAGTGAAAAAGGTAAAATTATTAAAAATACTAATCAATGGCTAGATATCAGAAAAACATTGTCCAAATGCTCTGAGCGAGATTTGTTGGGATTAATTGCAGATTTATACGCTCTTTCAAAGCCAAATAAAGACTTTCTTGAAGCACGTTTTATCAAAAATGATGAGGTGCTTGCGCGCTATAAAAGCATCATTAAAAAGTGTATTGCTCCCAGTGAACCATGGAAAAACAACCAACAAATTAGCCTTAAAGATGCCAAAAAAGCTATTAGTGACTATAAAAAGGCTACAAATGATACGATTAGCCTCATTGATTTAATGGTTTGTTATGTGGAATACGGGACAGATTTTTTGTGCGAATTTGGGGATATGTACGAGCAGTATTACTATAGCTTAGAATCTGTTTTCAGCAACGCCCTAAAACTCATGAAAACCTTTGAATATCAAGAGGTTATTAGTTTTGAACAAAGACTCAATGTTGTTGTAAAAAAAGCTGAGCATATGGGATGGGGATATTATGATGCTATATCAGATATGTTGAATGAAGCTTATCCAACGCCGTAGATGTCAACTCTCAA
>CAZIGS010000164.1:0-3014 GCA_964538645.1 uncultured Rickettsiaceae bacterium | reverse complement strand
TTGAGGATATCTAGCGGAATAATTCCAATGACTTCCTGAAGTATGTATTACGACAAGGGATCTGCCATCTTTTTCTAGAGCTGATTCAAGATATGGTATCATTACTTCATCATAGCTGCTAAGTGCGTATAAAGCGCTACCACCAGGTATTATTGCCATATTTACTTCGTCATATATAGAGCTGGTTTTATCTCTGAAATATTTTGTAAGGGATTGGGTCCCTATCCATATAGTATTAAATCCTAAATTAGAGAATATTGATAATAGGGTAGTTTGATTTAATGATTTTTCTATTTCGGTGGATGGTAGATAACTGAGCATATTTGAGACTGATAGATATGTCATATTTGAAGCTGCAATACATTCATATGGATGTAAGTTAGATATAGATCTTAAGCGAGGTGTTGTGTCGCGAGCATAGCCGTTAATTCCGAAATGGTCATATCGTGCCGATTCCCCGATTACTAGTACTACTACTAGATCACTCGGAGCTGTTGAGGCAAATACATTATTTTGTGAAATATCAGCTCTTTCCTTTACGCTCCATCTATCTAAAAAATAATGATATGTATTATGAAGATAGTTTATAGGTAGGTAGCTGTTAAAAACCCTGTAAAAAGGAGTGATTATATTTGCTATGGATAAGATGAATAATATAAATAACATAGACTTTGTGATTTTACTTGATGCATCTTTAGAGTCAAATCTACGTAATAAATAGACACATATTATTATAGAAATGATTACCCATAATATCATCCTTATACTAACTAACTCATATGCTTCTAGTGATTCTACGTCGAAAACGGCCTTTACCATATGTTTTGTAGGTAGAATTTTCATTGCATATACGTAATAGCTTACAAATGCACCCGTGGAATAGAGAAAAATACTATATATTTTGAGCAATATATTATTTACGCTAAAGCCTAAAAAGACTAAAAATAGCATTACCAATATATAAAGAGATTCTTTCGATAATTCTGCAAATGCTAAGCCACTGCCTGCTTTATAATAGCTGTATTTATAGAACAGCATAGCAGTGTTAAATAATAGGAAATATACTATTGATAATACAAAAGCTCTTTTTGCTATAGATATATCTGATTGTATATTCATTGATTTCATTATAAAATATCCTGAAAATTTGGAACCGAAACTACCATGATAACACCAACACTTCAAGAGTTTTATGAATCTTTAACCCCTAATTCTCCTATTATCGGTATAGATCATGGTTCAAAAAAAATTGGTATAGCAATATCAGATCCAGGCAGAATTATGTCTTTGCCATTAGAAGTAGTGGTTTTAGAAAAAGAAAAAGCAAAGCTAGATTATATATGCGGCCTAGTTGCAAAATATAAAGCAGGGGGTGTAGTTTTAGGCCTGCCTACTTATATGGATGGAACGACTTCTTCTCAGACAAATATTGTGAATAATTTTGCAAAGAGGCTGTCTTTTATTATTTCTATTCCTATTTTCTTACAAGATGAAAGATTATCTTCTGCTGCTGCTCAATCGATTTTAAGGGATGCTGGCATGAAGCGCAAACAACGTGACCTTATAGATGATAAAATTTCTGCCAGTCTTATTCTAGAAGCTGTTATTGAAGCAATGAAGTCTATTAACCATATCTAAATTAACCATCTTAATTTCGTTTACCAATCTCTGCGAATAATTAAAAAAACTTATTGATTTCTTGTTAATTATGTAGTAATATTATTATTCATTAATTGATATTTAAGGGATACATATGGCGCAAGCAATGGATAAACAATTATCAGAACTAGGAAAAAAATTGGGTGGTATTTCAGCAACAGCTATACAATCAATTGTAAATGATGCTTTAACTACCGAAGAAAAAGGGGGAGATGGTTGGAAAACTTTGTACTGCAACAAAGAAGAAGCAATAAAACTTAAAGATATTATCCAGAATCATGGAGATATAGATCAGGCTCCAGAAGGCTATGGGCAACTTTTATCAGCAATTTATAATCCAAGTTTGTTGAATTTGAAAGAAGTTTCTGGGCGTGAGATTTCATACCTTGATATCAGAAAATATTTTGTAGAATGTATCAATGAGTTCTTTAGAGATCAATCTTTTAATCTAGAAATAAATGATGAAGTATTTACAAATCATGCGTATTCTGGTGATAATGGGAAAATAATAAAGCATGAAGAAACACAATTAGATGACCAAGAAGACGCTGCTCTGCTTGCTGCAGCTATAGCGGCAATGGATGCTGCTGACGCTGCTGCTGCGCATGTGTTTCATGGGCCAGCTGCGGCAGCGCATGTCGGTGGAGTTTTTGCGCCAATTGCTATGGCTGGTAGGGTTATACGCCATGGACCAGCGGATGTAGGTGATTTGCAAGATGCAGACCTTCAAGCTGCTATTGATGCGTCTTTACAAGATGCAGCTGCTGCGCATGTGTTTCATGGGCCAGCTGCGGAAGGTAGTGTTGATAGGGAAAACATAGATTGGCTTGTAGCTGCGATACATAACATGGGTTATGGTGATAATATTGGTCCAAATCCCACTTTAGGCCATCTCCAAGATATGTATGACATGTTCGTGTCTTTAGTGTGATAATTTAATTTTAAAGAGTTATATATCTTGCAAGGGGTTTATATAATAAGTCCCTTGTATATTTTCTAATCTACCCAACTAGAAAGGCAACGCCACTAGAAATAGTATAATTTCCTTGAAAAAATCTATAAAATATGCGATTCTTCTATGGCAATAAATATATGGATCCCCGCCTATGTGTGGATGACCCCATACTCGCAATAGTCAAAGGAAATTCTGAATGAGACTACTGGTAATCGGTGCTATTAATAGTGAGATACAAGCGGCTATTGTAATAGCTCGTGGGCATGGAGCTCGCGTATTTTTTGAACATGATATTGATGCTGCTTTGGAAACACTTATAAATGGTAAAGGTGCTGATATGGTGATTATAGACTGTAAATTAGATATAGCAAAACTTGTTTCATATCTCTCTTCAGAGAAT
>CAZIGS010000163.1:0-3019 GCA_964538645.1 uncultured Rickettsiaceae bacterium | reverse complement strand
ATCCATTAACATCTGTATCATGTATGTTCGCTCCTTTATTAATCAAGAATTCTACAGTTTCATTGTGACCTCTACTTGCTGCAATATGTAATGCTGTATATCCATTAACATCTGTATCATGTATGTTCGCTCCTTTATTAATCAAGAATTCTACAGTTTCATTGTGACCTCTACTTGCTGCAATATGTAATGCTGTATATCCATTAACATCTGTATCATGTATGTTCGCTCCTTTATTAATCAAGAATTCTACTATTGCGAGCTTATTACCATGAGTAGCAGCAAGAAGAGGTGTTGACTTATCAATCAATGAGTGTAATAGTAGTGCATCTCTTATAATAAATTCTTCATTAGTCTTTGGATCTAAAAAATGCCACTGAAAAATATATCTAGTTTCAATTTTAATAAAAGGTAAATTTTCATATTCTATTGATTGAAGCTCATCAATTGTACCTTTTGTAAGGTCATTCACAAAGGCATATGCAAAAGTTTCTAAACTAGTAGTAGTGGACATTTTGTTAACATTTTTAATTGATTTGTTCGTAATTATAACACAAAATCAATATTTGTCAATATATAGCGAATGCTGCCGATTCAAGCAAGCAGTGCAAAAGGAGATGATGGAATAAAGATTCAATTAGCGGTCAAAGAGCAGTAATAGACGTTTTGCATAAAATAAGCCTATTTAATAGGCTTATAATCCAAAGATAGCGCAGCTCAACTTTGTTAAGTGTTCTCAAGGAAAATGCGAATATTTAATAGCATGAGGCATCTATAATTGACACTCATAGTTTTACTTATAGAGCGAAAATCTCTTTGTAATGAGACTTACTTTTGCAGGATCACCAAGAAGTGCAGCCGCATAGTAGCTATGATCCTCTTCCGTTACTTTTGAGATGTTCTCGGTTTGCTCTATATATGTTCCACCAGTCATTGTACCTACAAAAACATTATGGATAATATGTGCTTCCTTAGCAGCCAGTACTGCTTTTTTAATCTCTGCTGATTTGCCACGCAGTACTATATAAGGCATACCAGACATAGCCCAAACATTGCCACTAAGATCCTTATAATCCGTGAGAAAAGCTTTCTCTTTTCCAAGTATAGCACCTAATGCAAGTGAAGTATGGGCAATAGCATTCATGGCAACCCCTATTTCTATGTCCTTATTAACCATTATCACTAATTTATTTTCAAACGACATATTTTTCTCCTTTATTATTTATACCAAGAATAGACACGCCAATCACACCAATTGCTAGAGCAAAAGGAATGGCAGAAACTCCATAGATAAATGCTTCCTTGCTTTCAGAACCACCAGATATATGTACTACATAGCCTATTACACTGTGAAATCCATATCCAAAAACCATAATTATCATATTAGCTACAGCAGTAGTAAGCCCAGCAACATTATCCGGTACATAAGTAGATGCTTTATAGATAGCAATAATCTGGTAAGCACAGCAAATACCTATAATAATAAAGGATATTATTATAGCATTTTGTGTTAAGTATCCCAAAACTAAAGCCATGAAGCAGACAAACATTGTAATACCAGCTCCAATAATAGTCCCAATATAACTATTTGTTTTTTCTGCAATCAAACTAAGTATCGGACCACCAAAGCCCATTCCCATAAATATCATAGAGGTTAAAGAGCTTGATATTTTCATATCAAAATCATATACATGATTTAAAAATCTAGCGCCCCATACATCTGCAAAACCTTCCATAGGGCCAACCATCAACCCAGCGCTAATGCATAATATTAACACACGAGGATTTGTCAGTACAGTTTTTATATCTGAAAATACAGTCCCATGAGGAGTTGGCTCCATATCCGGCACTATCATATAAGTTGTGATTGCTAGTAATACACCCATTCCAGCCATTATCTCTACTACAGCTTTATAGCCTAAATTATCCAGCATATAGCTCACTGGACCGCCCCCATACATTGCACCTAATACGCCTATTGTTACTGCTAGGCTTAGCATTCTGGTAAATTGCTTTTCCTCAAATACCATTCTAATGATTTTAAATGCACCTAAAATAGCAGCAGAAGAGCCTATTCCAATAATTACCCTACCAATGACAGGATATATCCAATGATCTGTATATATTATTGGCAATGTTCCAAGTACTGTTAAAAGAATACATCCAGACATTACTTTTCTAGGGCCAAAACGATCCAGCATAATGCCTATTGGCATATGCATTAGTGAATAACCAAGATAATAGACTCCTGAAAATTGACCAAATATGACAGAATCTATGTTAAAATGCTCCATTATATCCTGCATCATGACATTAGGCGCTACTCTTAAAATATATTGATAAGCGTAGAAAATAGAAGCAATGGTCCATATAAACCAACTACTCGCTTTAGAAATAGACATGTTTCACTCTTAGTTTAATATTATTTTAGCTTATAAAACATTTTTTTGAAATAAGCACGGAATTTTATGTATGATAACTTGGGGGTAATAATAATGCTCCGCCTAGCGGAGGAGGATGCCACTTAGGAAGGTATAAAACTTAAACTGCGCCTTACTAGAAGACATTTGGATAACCTTATATTTGATAGATTATTTCGAAATAATACTAGGTTATTCTAGCTAAAATGAGCTAAAAAGTCAATTATAATTATTTTTTGCCTAGCTTTCTCTATTTTGAAATAGCAGTACTATATTCTAATGGGTTCTATATAGTTTATGCTATCCGATTTTTTAACTTGCTTCATAAAATTGGTAAGATCTTCTCTATTAGAAAAGCTTTTTATCTCAGCGCCACTTTTCGAGGTATTTTCTATCCCTTGTAAATGATCATATTCATGCTGAAAAACTTTTGCAGCAAATCCTTCCAGTTTTTCCTTGATAATGTTACCTTTGAGATCAGTAAATTCTACAATAAGCCAATCATGCCTTGTTACTAAGGCTGTTTTCGAGATACCATTTTCTTGAACTGTAGAAAAGCAGGACTCCCAACTTGTTTGAGTTTTTTGGGAATATTCGAT
>CAZIGS010000162.1:0-3023 GCA_964538645.1 uncultured Rickettsiaceae bacterium | reverse complement strand
ATATTGATGAAAATAAGTTTAAATTATCAGAAGAGAAAGACCTATATTCCGCTATTAAAAATAAATTGCCTGAGATTGAGCTATCAGTGGAGTCAAAAGATTTTGCTTCATCTATACAGCATTTATTATCTCTAAGTCCTATGATCGATAAATTCTTTGATAACGTTATGGTAAATGATCCAGATATTTCTATAGCAAATAATAGAAAGTCTCTTTTAAAATTAATAGCTGATGTGTTTAGTAGAATCGCTAATTTTGAGAGGATGGTGTGAAGTGGACATCGTCATCCTCGGGCAGTAGCTCTTCATCGTCATCCTCGGGCAGCAGCTCTTCATCGTCATCCTCGGGCAGCAGCTCTTCATCGTCATCCTCGGGCGAAGACCCGAGGACCCATATTAATGATGTAGAGATAGGTTCTCGGGTCAAGCCCGAGGATGACGCGCCATTTACAAAAGCAATATCACTCATCACATCTGGCGAGGTAGTAGCATTTCCAACAGAAACAGTCTATGGACTAGGAGCTGATGCTAGAAATGATATAGCTTGCAGAAAAATCTATGAACTCAAGTCTCGTCCAAGTAATAATCCTATAATTGTTCATGTAGCATCGCAAGAAGATGCCCGCAAAATAGGGGAATTTAACGAAATAGCTGAAATTATAGCTGCAAATTTTTGGCCAGGGCCTATTACTATAGTAGTTCCATTAAAGCAAGAATCAGGAATATGCAAAACAGTATCTGCAGGACTTAAAACGGTCGGTATAAGAATGCCTGCAAATGAAATAGCTTTAGAGCTTATTAGAAAATCTGGCAGTCCTATAGCTGCGCCGAGTGCTAATATTTCAAATTATGTCAGTCCTACAGAAAGCTCTCATGTGCTTGAAGCTTTCGGAGATAACGTCTATGTGCTGGATGGTGGAAAATCTACATATGGGCTTGAATCTACTATTATAGATGTAACTACTGATAAGCCTCGTTTACTGCGCTATGGATTTATTACTCCAGATACTATCAGTAAATTAATAGGGGGGCCAGTAGATTTTATAGAAACTACAGATATTCTTGCGCCTGGTATGATGAAAAAACATTATTCTCCACGCACTAAATTACGTTTAAATGCTACTATTTTAAATTCTGATGAGGAGATTGGATTAGGTTTTGGTGATATAGATTTGGGTGAATATAATCTAAGTAAATCTGGAGATTTAGCAGAGGCTGCTGCAAATTTCTACTCTATGATTAGGCTTCTTGATAATAAAGGAGCTAAATCTATAGCAGTTGCAACTGTTCCTAATATTGGTATTGGACTCGCTATTAATGATAAATTGGAAAGGGCTGTTGGTTAGAGCGAGTCATACCTATTTGTAGTCATTCCTAGGAAAGTGGTGATCATTCTTCCATATCATCCTCAGGCGAAGACCCGAGGACCGACAATTATAATATGGATCCTAGTGTCAAGCGCTAGGATGACCATTATTCTGGATTGCCGCGTCAGGCTTTCAGCCTTCTTCGCAATGACGGCGTTTCATTAATATCTTAACATTTTTACCACAGCGATTACTAATTTGATAACTTCTTAACCATCTTCTGCTTGCAAGCTTTATATTGTAAATGTTACCATCATAAATACTGTATGATAATATATATCAAACTAATGCTACTTAGAATGATATATATTTTCAGTACATACTTATAGTAACAAACAAATTAAAGAGGAATATATGTCATTAAGCAATCCAGCAATGTCAGACACAATTAGATTACAACAGGATGCAGCAGCAAAAAAAGCTGCTAGAGAAAAGGCGAGTGAAATTAAAAAATTAACTGATTCTATAGCATCTCTCCAATCAACAATAAGTAGTTTAGATTCAGTTGAGGATGCTCAAGAAATAGCGCAGTTACAATCTAAAATTACTGAAAAAAAGACTAAATTAGATGCTCTTAATGTTGAGTCATCTTCTTCTCTTGCACCAGTTCAAGAATCTGATGGTTCAAGTGCTGTTGCTACTTCTGTAGTAACGAATGAAGTTGTTGCGTCTTCTGCCGATAGTTCAAGCGGAGCTCCTGCTGCTGTAGTAGTAACAGATAGTAGTACAGATCCTTCTGGGGCTTCTACAGCTTCTGTTGATCAGGCTCTAGTAGTAGATGCTGCTGCTCCAACGACAAATGAAACATCTGGTGGAGATACTTCTGCTGCAACAAATGGTACAGCAACAGTTGAATCAGAAGGTGAAGAAACTGACGATGAAGAGCCGCCAGTAAATCATGCTGCAGATTTAGCAAAATTGGAAGATGCAATGTGTAGGTTAGCAAATGCAAAATCTTTATATGAAGGAATTAGTGATCCAGAGCTTAAAACTCAAAAACTTGCTGAAGTAGAAGCAACATCTCAAGAGTTACAAGCTCAGATCAATGCTAAAAAAGCCCTTATTAGTGGACTTGCTGCCTCTTCTGCACCTGTTGATGGTAGTGCTGTTGTTGCTGTAGATGGAGATGCTACTGCTGCTTCTGCGCCTGCACCTGCGGATGGTGCTGTTGTTGTTGCTGTAGATGCAGATCCTTCTGGTAGTCCAGTAGATCTAAATCAGTATGTTTTAAAATCTGATGTTGCTGAGATTTTTGCTAGTTTGGCTGAGGTGCTCCATAAGAGAGTAGATAGTGATATGCAAAAGATCTTTAAAGCTTTGGCACTGCCTGCTGATAATGATGGTTCATTTGGTTTCCCAGAAGCTGCGCCTACTGATGTTGTTGTGTCAGCCGTCGGTCTTGATAGTACTTTGACGGTTAATGATAATGTAACTGCGTAGTGTGGGTAATACTGATAAAGACTTTTTATGCCGCTTTCATTTATTTGGAGGCGGCTTTTTGTCATTCATCGTCATTGATAGATTGGAGATGAAACTAAATAGCTACTATGTATATGCAATATAATCTCACCATGCCTTATATATTGCCTGTATTGATCAACCATGCTAAAATAGTGTGATATAGAAATATTTCGGTTTAATATATGCAAAATCATCC
>CAZIGS010000161.1:0-3039 GCA_964538645.1 uncultured Rickettsiaceae bacterium | reverse complement strand
CAAACCTCATCCTCGGCCTCTTAGTAGTCGTCATCCTCGTGCTTGACACGAGGACCCATTTATAATTTATGGATCATCTGGTCGGGGCCAGATGATGACGGATGGGGCCAAAGCCTATAACAAACCTCATCCTCGGCCTCTTAGTAGTCGTCATCCTCGTGCTTGACACGAGGACACATGAACAATATTTTTGGATCATCTGGTCGGGGCCAGATGATGTCAAATAGGTTTGAGAGTGATGAATCTATTTTCCAATATTGACTTTCGGTGTGACCATATATACCAAGTAGATTATCATTACATATTTTGCGATAGTAGATATCCATGTAGTGAAGATATTATAATAGATAGTTGGGAGTAATTTAGCTGCAGCTACTACCACAATTACTGATAATAATATACTAGTCCAATTGCTTATCTTGTGAGTAATTTTTCCATAAGATAAAAAGATTGCAAGTCCAATTAAGGCTCCTAAAGACATTATAACAATTGATGGAGTATGTTCATAGCGAGAAGTGGTTATAAATATGAAGTAGCTAAAAATTATTAGTAACCAAAGTCTTTTAGTGTTACCGTTCATCCAGTTATCCATAACTTTTATAACTTGAGGATTTTTCCATATTGCAATTATACAAAGCCCAAAACATATTCCTGCAATAACGTTTAGAATAGTATGAACTCCTAGATAGACTCTTGAAATAGAAATTATAGAAATCATTACGATAGATATTATCCGAAGATTTTTTGATTTATAATTAATAGCAATTATCCCCCAAAATATAGTCGCTATTTGCGCATCACCACTAGGAAAACCTAGCATATCAGATACTGGAATTAGATGAGTTGCTAAATCAGGACGTGGGATATTAAAAATGCTTTTTAATGTACAGTTTATAATAGTAGAAAATGGTACCAAAAATCCTAAATCTACAAACAGTCTTTTATTAGAGCTTTTTAAATATCCTGTTGTAATAAGAAGAATATAAAAGTAGCTACTTGCAAAAAATGGAAATATTTTGAAGAATTCTAGCATGATATTTAACAGTCATAGAAGTTTTTTTTGTCTTCATAATCTGGCATATTTCACTTTCATTAACAAAGAGTATCAAGGATATGACGGACAATCCATTGCTAAGTTTTATTAGTATTATTTCGTGGATTAATTCCTGTCACAGCCTTCTTTCGCTCCTGAAGCTAAAGATCTAGATCCTGGATTTCTGCTTAAGATGACACAAACCCATCTCTTATTTCTTCTTACCCGCAAGGTCTGGTACGGACTGCTGGTATTTGCTCACAGAAGTTTCGCCAAGTAATGTTATGCTAATTCTTGCATTTTGGCTATTAAATGGATCACGAGGATTCATTGGTTCAGTATCAGATTTACCTATAATTCTAATAACCTGGCCATCTTTTAAAGTAGATGATAAAAATTTCCGCACCTCATTTGCTCTAAGAGCAGACAAGCCCCAATAATCTATATTTCCTGTTATTTGGTCATTCTGCATTACAGATGCTGTGTGCCCTGCGATTGCTATATAATTTGGATAAGCGCTTATCATCCTTCCTACTGCATTTAGTATTTCCATCATGTATGGAGCTAATTCAGATGTATTAGGTTTAAACATAGGTCTATTGTTAGTATCTGTAATTTGTATACGTAGGCCTTCTGAAGTGATATCCCAGATAATATTTTCAGAAAATTCTTGCAATACTTTATCCTTACGTATGTCATTCATAGTATTGACAAAGCTTTGTTTTTCCTCTGCTGAAAGCAAGTTTGCCTTGTCTGAGTCAAATACTTGTTCTCCTGATTTAGATTGCAGTAATTGCTTAGGTTGAGATTTTGGAGCTATGGCTTTTTCTTTACCATCCTCTGTACCAGTGCCTGAAAATTTGCTGTTTTTAGTTGCGAAATATTTGGCGATGCCTTCTAGTTTATCTGTAGGGGTAGTACTGATAAGCCACATAAGTAAAAAGAAACACATCATAGCAGTTATGAAATCTGCATATGCTACTTTCCACATTCCAGCATGAGATGATTCTTCGCTACGATTTTTTTTCTTTTTTATATAAATCACTTGCTGAGCAGCAGCTTTTCTAGTTGCCATATTTTACCTTAATTAGATACGCGTATAGTGTTGGCTGCAATTAACACCTCTACCTCATGGAAACTAGGTCTAAAGGCAGCAGGGATGCTTTTACGCATGAATTCTACTATTACTACAGGTGGAGTGCCCTGAAGATATGATAAGACACCTATTTTTGAACATTCTAAAAATTTTGTTTGATATTCAGCGTACCTAGATAGGAAAAATGCTATTGGGCCTATAAGTCCATATGAGAGCAATACGCCAGTAAATGTTCCAACCAATGCAGCCCCAATTAAAGAACCCAAAACTTCTGGAGGTTCTGCTATGCTGCGCATTGTGATAATTACGCCGAGTACAGCTGCTACGATACCTAAAGCTGGTAAAGCATCTGCAAAATGATGGAATATTTTGGCTGGAAGCTTATAGTAATCAGACTCTACATCAATTTCAGTATCCATTGCTTGATCCATTTGATGTTGCTGGTCTACGCCCATAATTATTAATCGAAGATTGCTTCTGATAAATTCTAGTATATTCATGTCCTGATATATAGATGGCGCTAATTTAAATAGTTCGCTATCTTCTGGATGTTCTATATGGTTTTCTATTTCCACTAAACCTTTGATCTTCATGATTCTTGTTGCATTGAAGAAGAATAATAGAAGCTCAAGGTAATGTTCCTTAGTGTGTGGTACGCCTTTGAATAAATGACCTAAAGCACCTAAAGCATGTTTGAAACTATGTTTTGGTGTGGAAATCAAAACTGAACCAACACCAACACCAACAATAATAAAAATTTCTGCTGGTTGCCATAGCAACATTAAATTACCACCCTCGGCAACGTAACTTACTCCGATGGAAATACATACAACTAAAACACCTAACAAAATTAACATAACTACTCCTTTACTACCTTAGATTTTCAAAAAATTCTTTTATCATTTGACCT
>CAZIGS010000160.1:0-3061 GCA_964538645.1 uncultured Rickettsiaceae bacterium | reverse complement strand
CCATGTTCAAAACCTTGGTCTACCGTAAGAATAACAAGTCTTCCAGTACTAGCTAATTTCCATGCATCAAAATACGGTATAAATTAGCCTTAGTACCTGGGTTATCGCTATCATAATGCGAAAGAATCTCTTGTATTTTTTTGTTCATATCTCTTCACTCATCATCCTCGGGCATTTTTTACTGTCATCCTCGGGCTTGACCCGAGGATGACGCTAAAATAGACCCAAGAATGATGCTAAAAGTTACATCACCTCTTCCCAATTCCCTTCAAAAGGTCCTTTTTAATCTCTAAAGTAGATGTCTGTCCTATAATCTCTCTATATATCTGTACAGATTCCAATATTCTTTGAACATAATCTCTAGTATCATAATATGGGATTGATTCAATCCAATGAATCACCTGATGAATATCCTTAAATTTTCTTGGATCACCATTTCTTTGAATCCATCTTTGTACAGGTTCTGGTCCTGCATTATATGCAGCAGCTGCTAATATATAAGACCCATTATACTGTTCTAAAAGCTCTTCTAAATATTTGTTTCCTAAAGTAATATTATGTATTGGATCTGTTGTAAGTCTTTTCACATTGCATTTATGTTTTAGTTTTTTAGCCATTTTACATGCTGTTGGAGGTTGAAGCTGCATCAAACCATGTGCATTTGCATAGCTAATAGCGCTTGGAGAAAACATACTTTCTTTAAGCATTATTGAGTATGTTAAAGGCTTTTCAATTTTACTGTGAGGAACCTTATATGGTGTAGGATAGTTATCCTTAACCATTAAAAAGCCTTTCTGGGCAGCTGCTTTTGCAATTTCAGTAACATAGACTCTATTATTTGAGTTGCGAATTGATGAGACTATCAAAGCAGTTTCCCCAGCATTTTTAGCAGTAGCGATTGCTGCTTTTGCATAAAGCAATGCAGATTCCAGCCTATTATGTTTTATAAATAAATTAGTAGCTCTAGCTAATTCATTTTTTGCATAATAAGATTTCGCATCAGCTGTGATCTTTGGCATAGGAGGTAGAGCTAAATCAGTTTTTTTCATCTCTATCATCGCCATTTGACCATAAAATGTAAAATTAAATGCCGCAGCCTCTCTAAACCATTTATGAGATAACTCACGATCTTTTAACACCTGAGCAGTAACTCCTAACCAATAAGAAGCTCTTGAAATGCTCATAGGTTTTACAACAATATTATGCAAACGCTGGAAATGTCCATATGCAAGCTTTGGATTGTGCAAAAATCTTAAGGCAATCCAACCAGCAAGCCATTGCGATTCACTTTTATCTATATTGCAAAAATGATCATGGTCATGATCATGAGCTATTTTATAAGCTAAAGCATATTGCTTTTGCTGCAACATATTTTTTGCAAAAATATTTTTCAACTTCCACCAATCCTTATGATACATGGGATCATGGGGCGCTTTTACTAAAGCTTTTGCAGCTGAAACAGGTATCACATCGTCTTTTCTATATTGCTCTAAATATTTATATAATATCCCAGAATTATACTTATAACTTTCTGGAAGTTTTGCGTACAAAGAGTTCTTATTTGGTTTATTATCAAGAAATGCCAGACATGCATCAAAAAAAGCTTTTTCTTTCGGTCCAGTAGAATATTTCGAGGATAGGAGGTTCCTGGCTAAAGACCTTTGATCAATACTAAGCAAGTAATCCATTTTTTTCACATGATCATCTATTGTGAGGAAATTCTTGTTTTTTGCTATAAATTTTCTCTCTTCTTCGGCAGAGAAATTACCATATATCCATCCATTTTTTATTAACTCAGCTAATTTAGTAGAATCAGTTATGATACCTGGTGCTGCTAAAGCATAATATTTATGACCATTAGAAGTTTTAGGTGAGTTTTTAGCAAACCACTTAAGTACTGCATGTTTATTTGTAGAAGGAGTTATATAATTTTCAGCAGCTATCTTTAGCTTATCTATGCTCGGCCAATTTGGATTATTTTCTATAAAAGAAATTACTTCTAAAAAATCATTGTTTTTATAGCTTATATCGAGAAACTGTTTAGCAAAAACTATCTTTCTTAAGACTGGGTCTGGGTAGTTTTTTGCTTCTGAAATTGCTTTGTCCCAATGCTTTTGATCAGCATATCTAAGTGCATGATCAACATGATCAGCATAAGAAGCTTGAGCAAATGTCAGAAGAACTACTAATATACAGCTCCAAATTAAATTAGATTTATTAATTTTATGGCGCAACTGTGTAAGGTTATAATTAATACGCGCGTAAAGCTGTGTCTCACTAAATTGATATGGATAATTTAAAAGTGGAGCTGGATATAAAATAATTGACAGAAGAAAACGAATATACATAATCGGCGTATTATTATAAGGAGTATGTTTATGAATACAGCATTTATTTTCCCTGGTCAAGGATCTCAAGCTATTGGCATGGCAAAAGATCTATATAATAGCTTTCCGACTGCGCGCATGGTATTTGAAGAAGTTGATGAAGCATTAAAGCAGAATTTAAGCAAAGTGATATTTGAAGGTCCAATAGAAGATTTAACATTAACTGAGAATACACAGCCTGCGCTTATGGCTGTTTCTATGGCGTTTCTTGCGGTAATAAAGGAACAAACGGGCAAAAATGTGCCTCAGCTATGTAATATGTTAGCAGGACATTCTGTAGGTGAATATAGCGCTCTTTGCGCAAGTGGATGCATCTCTATCCAAGATAGCGCCAAAATTCTGCGAATTAGAGGTAATGCAATGCAAAATGCTTGCCCAAAAGGATCAGGTGCCATGGCTGCAGCTCTTGGGCTTACAATAGAACAAATTGAAGCAATCGTAAAAGAGTCAAATAATTACGGTATATGCGATATTGCAAATGATAATACAGTATCTCAAGTCGTTATTAGTGGAGAGGTTAAAGCTATAGAATATGCAGCTTTAAAAATAGGTGAAGCTGGTGGTAGAGCGATAATGCTCAATGTTAGCGGACCATTTCACTCAAGATTAATGTCTGGGGCAGAAGATACCATGCGTAAAAGCATAGAGGCGCTAAATTTTGAGAAACCATTAGT
>CAZIGS010000159.1:0-3102 GCA_964538645.1 uncultured Rickettsiaceae bacterium | reverse complement strand
AACAAATATAGATGGCAGTATATTTAGGTCCTTAACTTCCAACTCACATATTACTAAGGTAGATCTTTCGGGTTCAACTTTTTCTAATTCTCTACTTATAGATTTTATAAATAATCATCCTGAGCTTGCAGAATTAAGATTAAATCCTACACAAGTAAATGAAGAATTAATAGCTAATATCAATCAAAGGTCAAACCCTCTAAAAATTCAATTAAATAGCATTAAAAATGAATTTGAATTAGCAGTTTATCAATCCCTAAACCCTCATGCAGTTGAAATAGGCTTTGAGCAATCGCAATTTATTGAATCTATAGCTAGAATATATAGAGCTCCTGACAGAGATGTGGAGTTTCAGACATTATACGGGGATAATAGACCAAATGCTGAGACTTTGAAATCGTTAAAATCTTTTTTTGTGAATTCTGAAATTGATGATACTACTCCTTTAAGGCCTTTGATAGATTTCGAAAGCCTATCATCCAAGATTGCTAGATATGATTTTAAAGATCTCGTTAAAGTACTAAAGGATCATAGGTCTTTAACAATACTACACTATAATCATGCTAATAGCCCTAAAAAATCTAAAATTACTACAGATTTTAGTAGTTCTAAAAAAGCAAAATCGACTACTGAAAAATTTTTGGAGACAAATCCAAAAAGAATGGATTTACATTCTTCTAATACCTTATTTAAAGCTCTCGCAGGAAATCCTATAATTGAAGAGTTTAGCTTTGATGATGTAAGAATTCATAATGAAACTGCTATGCATTTAGTTGAAGCGCTAAACAGCACCCCACATCTTGTAAGAATTAATTTTAGTAAGTTAAATATAATCACTAATGATGGAGAATCAAGCAATTTTGGTCCTTTACAAGAGGTAGGAAAAGCTTTAGCTAAAAAATCTTTAACTCATCTTAATTTGGACGCAAGCAATATAGCGGCTGATTTTGTAAGGAATTTAGAAGAAAACTCAAGCTTGAGATATTTGGCTCTTAGTAATTCTAGTTTATATGCTGCAGCTCAAAAGAAGTTCCTAGAATTTATAAAAGAAAATAAATTACCAAATCTTACTCACTTAAAAATAGATAGATTAAGCGAAGATGTTATCGAAGCGCTTAAAACGAATATAGGAATAAAATCCCTCACTATAGACACCGTATCTGAAACCAATGCTGAAATATTCACTAAAGCTCTAGAAGATGGTTCTATAACATTAGATAACGTAAAACCCATGTCTCCTAAAGGAGCACTTACGCTTTTACAATCAGGCTCAAAAAGGAAGGCTGTTCTTCCAAAGATAGAGGTTTTATTAGCAGATATTCCCCTAGACGATATAGCTGAAAGCCTTGTTGCGGAAAGAGATGAACAAGAAATAATAGAATATTTGTCAGTTCTACAAGATTTAGGCTTTGATCATTGGAATCATCAATATAGTAAGTCTGGTAAAAATATTCTAGAAATAATATTACAGAATGGGTTTTCCCTTGATTTTATTAAACAAATAATTGATATGATGCCTGAAGGTGAGGCCTCTAATGTTGGGCTTACAGCAGATGCTATAACTCTGATAGCAAGTTATGAAGGTGGTTTTACTGAGTTCTATGATATTTTAGTATCTCTCAATAAATTTACAAATGTTCCACTATTTAGTTTAGCGCTACAAATGATTGAGGGGTTGCGCGATGATATTCTTGTGGATGTATTGATAGAAGCACATCCTGAGATGCAAAATCCTGATATTTTACTTGAGCTAGCTAAAAATACATCTAGTCTTGAAAAATTTGAAAAGATTCTAGCACTTCGTCAAGAAAAATGCGGTGTAGGGTTAGAAAATGAACAAACTATAATTTCTCGTCTTGGAAAATTTTTAAACAACGAATCATATCCTTTAATTAAGACTCTTAAAATAATAGATCATTTCGGTTTTAATTTATGGGGTTTCTCTTTTATGGGAAAAACTTTTACAGACATATTGTTAGAGCTTGCTTCAGATAATACGGAAATAATTGAAATATTAGATATTTTACCAGAAGGTGATGCAGCAAAAGCTGGGCTTGCTAATGATGCTGTTAACATTATTGTAGGGAAGGAATTAGCTCTTGAAGAATTATATCATATTTTAGAAATTTTAAGCAGAAAATTTGCTGGTATTGATTTGCAAAATATTGCGAGAGAAATCTTAACTTATCCTATAGACTTACCTCAATTTTTAGATGCACATGAAGCTTCTAAAACTCCTAAAATTTTGACTGAATTAGCATCAGCTGTTCATAGTTTAAAGCAATATTCCGATTTAATGACATATCGTAAAGTACATTCTGGTATAGGACTTGATAGTGAAATTTATAGAGTGGAGGATGTTAGAAATATAGGAAGATTACTGCTAGAAAAGGATATAGATGAATATGTAAGAGATTCATTATATTCAGATTTAGCTCGAGAGCTTGCGACTCATTCGGAAACAAAGAGACCTGATGGAGCTGAAGAAAGGCAAAAATGGGATTCAAAACTAGAAGGAATAAAGGCTACAATCGCATCTTTAAAACCGGAAATTCCTACAGCTAAACTGCTAATAGAAATGATGCAAAATCTTGGATTTAATGGATGGGGTTTTGAGTTTCTACCTGGCAAAAATATTGTAAATTTAGCATTAGCCAAAACTGCAAATATAACTGAGTTACTAGATCTTCTGGAGCGAGTTTCATCTATAGATGCAATAGTAATAAATTATAATGCTATAAATGCTATTGTAGAACAATCTTCTACATCGGGAAAAGATTCACAAAGAACTATAGAAAATGTAGTAACTATATTATCTAAGGTCGAAAATTTTGATCTAACAGATTTAATAAAGCTAGTTCAGTCTTCTCCTGTTCATATTCAAAGTACAAGATTTATGTCGCTAGTAAGTGAAGAAAAAGCTCAAAAACTATTATCAGTTTTTGTAGAGAATGTGGCCTCATTCGGTGAGTTTATAAGATTGCAACTTTATGCTCAAGACAAGTTCCATATATCCGCATCTCAAAAAATAGGACCATCAGATCAAAAGATGGTCAAATATTTACCTTTCTCTATTACAAATTTTAGAAAGGCTACAGTAGC
>CAZIGS010000158.1:0-3104 GCA_964538645.1 uncultured Rickettsiaceae bacterium | reverse complement strand
ACTTGTTTCCTTAGTTAAAAATTTAAAAATCCATGTCCTTATATTACCAATACATTCCCAAGCAAAATCAGGTATCTTGGCATATCCGTCATATTGCAATAGCTCAAAAATAGGATTATTGATCAGCTGATTATCGCAAACGATAAAACCATGGTTTGCAGCTAATGCCTTAGCGATGGTGTATTTACCGACCCCTGGCTTGCCGGTTAAATAGATGATGGTTGTTGGTTGTGTCATACGCTGCCTCCATCGATTACGGTTCCTTGGTGATAGAGGATCTTCCAATCACAATTGACTCTGCGCCAAAGCGTTGATCTTCTTGTGACTCTTGTTTTATCTTGGATAAGAATGTACGTCAGTAAATAATTATCCTGGGCAATTTTTGTAACGGCAAAGTCTTTTGCTTCCCAAATGTCTTGATAATCTGGATTCTGATAGCGCCCCAGCAGCGTTTCCATGACGTCTTGTTTCCTGTAAACATTACCTGATGCACCGACTTCCCAAAATGCATCACACATTTGCCTTTCAATATCTTCTTTTGTTTTGCCAAACTTTTCAGGATGATGGAAGATTGGCTCTCGGATCTTCAGTTCCTCGAGGATTTGTAAATTTTCGATATCAAGAGTCTGGCCATAAGCGAAACCCGAAAATAGCTGCTTAAGTGGAAGAAATAAATGAGGTGGTAAATCATTAATGTGGAACCACTCCCAATTCTCAACCTTATGAGGCTCGAGATTTTTTACCCTTTGATCATCACTTAGATAAGCCTGCATAAATATTGACACATAGTGCTTATTCTCTGCTTTAAAAATATCATTTGTAATCGCTAAAAATTTTGGATTTTCAATAACTAGACCTGTTTCTTCGAGTGTTTCTCGGATCGCGCATTCTTCTAAGCTTTCGCCTAACTCCAAATGCCCACCTGGAGGCCCCCAAGAAGATGCTCCATGAGCGTTTTTGCGTTTTCCTAAAAGAATTTGATTGTTAGAATTAAAAATTAAAACGCCTAACCCAACTTTTGGAAGTGGCGGTTCAAATTGCCTAATCATGCCCCGTCCGCTATTTGTTGTTGTAAAATACCTCGTAAATGCTCATCAAATCCTTGCTTATTCTCTCCTAAACTCTTGAAAAAGGATTCTTCGGCCGCAAGGAGATCTTTTGCTGCACCTTGGATTTTAGCGACACCTGCATCTGTCAATTCTGAAAACTTCGAGCGTTCGTCGCCTTCTTTTTGGGAGCGCTTGAGTAATCCTCTCTTCTCTAGAGACCGTAACACCTGAGACGTCATGGTCACATCAAAGCTCAAAAACTTGGCAAGGTCATTTTGCGACACATCTGCCCCATCTTTCTTCAAAAATCCAAGCGTCATCAAAAGCATAAACTGAACGTGGGTGAGATCATGAGGTAAAAGCGTACTTTCAATCTTGCGCTTCCACGCAAAATAAGCAGAATAAAGCAAGAAGCCTGACACTTCGTTCATGTTGATCCACCCTACGCTCTTTGAGCTTCGGGCGGCAGGCCAGTTCGTTTTTGCTTGTCCGCCGGAGCCTTGGCGTAGGTGGGATGACTTTTTCATGACTTTCCTCTCCGGTTAGTTAGTTGGTTTGCTTTGTTGGTTGATATTAGCTCTGTGCTGATACATGTAAATGATCTCCTTTAAGCGATTATTTTGCGCGTTACATACTGTCTACGCACAGAATATATTTGCATAAAACACCAAAGTATGTCAAGATAAAGCTGTTTTTTAAATATAAAAATTAAAGGAGATTAACATGATTACAAGGGAAGTTTTTGAATATTTCCAGAAAATTAAAGCCTCTACAGATTTTTTAATACCTCATGAAGCCTTTTTACCTATTAGAAATAAAATAAGTATTGCTGATGCATCCAATTATTCACTGGAAGATAAAGATGGTCTAAGATTTTGGAATTATATAGATGAATTAATCGAATGCAAATTAATAAATGATGTCCATTACATTATGGAAGACTTATGGACAGAACAAGATGAAGCAGAAAGTATAGATGAATTATTTAACTCTAGTGAAGACGCGTATCTAAAATACATTATATTTAAAATAAATTTATCCGAAAAAGATGCCGAAGAAAGAGTGATTAATACTCTTAATGAAAAATTTAGTGCCGAATGCTTTATAAATTCTAAATTTGGAGAGAGTACCTGGTGTATAACATGGGACTGATCTTATACCTTGCATCCAACAATGCTTCAAAATATGTTATAGGCGCATACCTAACTATAGATGGCGGTATGTCTTGCGTGTCGGCCGGAGCCTTGGCGAAGGCTGAGGGAGGTACATCGTGGTGAATGACCCCAGGCTAGAGCATAATTTCCCTGTCTTGGTTGGTATAGGTGGTATTACTTGCTTAACGCCGAGATCAGCTAAGTGTTTTGGAACGGATACCGAAGCCTCTAAAAATTCACCACTTCTTAATTTAAGAAAATAATCCTTTTGGTTACTTGTTGTAATGCGATAAACAGCTGTGTTGAAATCAGCACCAAGAGGTAGAAACAAGACTTTGTCTATGGTCAGCCCATAGGAATCCCGTAAACAGGCAATGATTTCTTCGCCTTTGAGATTAGTTTTTATTAGCATTATTGGTCACTCATTGAAGTCATCGTTCCTGTTAAATAAATTTAGCTACGCATAACATATGCAAGCATATCATATTTCTTGTTATAAGGATAGTGGAAACTGCTTTCCATCCCTTGATTTATCTCATTTTCTCCGTTTCGAATCTCTACCGCTACTTCGGTCTTCGTTCTCTAAAAAATGCAGCCTCAAAAAACATCGCACCTCCAAAACCTAGGTAAATCCAGGGTTTTAGGACATGCGTACCTTCGCCCCGAGTGTTCGCATGTATCAGAGATGGAGAGGGCAAAAATGGAGATTTTGGGGGTAAAATGGTGAAATTAGAGAAAGTAAGGGACGGGTCTAACAGGAAACAAAAACTCTGGAAAGCCCACAAATACTGGGGTTTTGTGGATTCCCGCATGCGCGGGAATGACATAAGAGAAAAGTTCTTGATGCAAAATCTGGCGGAGAGGGGGGGATTCGAACCCCCGATACGAGTTACCCCGTATG
>CAZIGS010000157.1:0-3109 GCA_964538645.1 uncultured Rickettsiaceae bacterium | reverse complement strand
GAATTTCTTCAGCGCTTGAATCTTTAGGCAATAGGCCTAGCATATCATAAATTTCCTGTAGGATTTTCTTATGCTTATCGTTAGGCTCGAGATATTTCTTATTTACCTTAACAAAATCATTGTAATATCTTACGGCGTAATTGGTTAGATGGTCTAGGTACGGTGCTTTTTCTGGTGTTGCTTCAGGCGCATATTTACTGATAAATCCCCATAAAACGTCTTTATTCTCAGGATTACAAGCTGATGCGAGATTTAAAAGCAAGCTGAAGCTTATCCCGAAAGTATCTATTTTAGGCACATTACCAGCATGTATATGATAAGCAGGATTAGCAAGTTGTTTTGCGAGCTCAGGTTCTTCGTGGTATTTCCTATTAAATGTCAGATATTCATCGACATTTTTAGGTATAACATCGAAATATAGACGCTTTGCTTTAGAAGGAGATTGATACATAAAAAGCGACATGCTTTCTATAGGCGCATATTGTAGCCACTCATCAACAGTAATGCTGTTTCCTTTTGATTTAGAAATTTTCTCCCCAGCCTCATTTAAGAATAATTCATAGAAAAATTGTACTGGTGGTTCACCTTCTAAGATCCTACAAATACTAGAGTAAATTTCAGCATTTGGCATATGATCTTTACCGTACATTTCGTAATCAACTTCCAGTGCTGCCCATCTCATGCCAAAATCTGGTTTCCATTGAAGCTTACAATGACCACCTGTTACAGGCACTTCCATCGTTTCCCCATCATTTGGGTCCTTGTAGATCACAGTTCCTTTACCACGCTCTAATATAGGAACTTGCAATACTTGTCCTGTTTTTGGATCTAGGGGCATAAAGGGAGAATAGGTAGCTTTGCGCTCTTCTCTAAATGTAGGAAGCATCAGATCCATAATTTCGTCATATTTGTCTAAAGCTTTCAATAGCATTTCATCAAATTTGCCAGACTTATAAACCTCGGTTGCACTGAAAAATTCATATTCAAAGCCGAAACTATCTAAAAATGAACGTAATTTTGCATTCATGTAATGTCCATAGCTTTCCATTTCTCCAAATGGATCTGGAATAGAAGTGAGTGGCATTCCGATATGTTTTGCGATCATTTCTGAATTTGGCAAATTGCCTGGAACTTTTCTAAGACCGTCCATATCATCTGAAAAGCAGAATAATCTTGTTGGAATATCAGAGATTTTTTCAAAAGCCTTTCGTACCATGGTAGTACGTGCTACTTCGCCAAATGTACCTATATGAGGCATACCAGATGGACCATAGCCAGTTTCAAATAAAACATACCCTTTCTTAGGGGCTTTATTTCCTATTTTTTTCAGGATTCTTTCAGCCTCAATAAAGGGCCATGCTTTTGATTCTAGTGCTTTATCTAATATATTGGACATTGTATATGTTAATTTATATAATTACTATGTACATGCCGTCATTGCGAGGAGTCCGTAGGACGACGCGGCAATCCATGGATTGCTTCGTCGCTGCACTGCTCGCAATGACGAAAACAGCATTATAATAGGAAATGATAGAGAATGTCAATTTATAACAATCTTTTGGGGTTTTTTACTGCAAGGGGAAATAAATATTTTTATCTATGCTTAACGTCTATGTCGACTATTTGTCTAGCATATGCTTTTTTTGTAGAATATATACTTGGTTTTGAACCTTGTATTTTATGTCTCTATCAGCGGATTCCGTATTTTTTGCTGATAATATTATCTATAAGTGGAACTATATTTTCAGATAAAAAATATATTTTATTATTAATCGCTGCTGTTATTTTGGGAGCAATTTGTTTGTCTGGCTACCATACTGGGGTAGAGAGAGCAATATTTAACCCAACAGCTACATGTAACATGGGTGTGAAAATTCCAGATAATATTAGCGTAGAAGAGGTAAGGGAGCTGTTGTATAATGCTCCTATAGCTACTTGTACAGTTGCAAGCTATAAAATTTTTAAAATTTCTATGACAGAATGGAATTTAATAGCGAATATATGTCTTATGATTGGTACAATAATAATAATTAAAAACAATAGGTCTAAATAATGCCACGTCCATATTTTCATGATAAATCTAGACATATTGATGAGATACTGCGTGTCGATCATGCAGGGGAGTATGGGGCTATTAGGATATATGAGGGACAGCTGTCCTCGTTATCGTCATCCTCGGGCTCGACCAGAGGACCTATCAATCGTAAATGGGTCCTCGGGTCTTGGCCCGAGGATGACGACGTATGTTTAACCATCCACCACATGCTATCTCAAGAGCAAAAACATCTAGAATATTTTGAATCAGAAATCCTAAAGCATAATTCAAGGCCTACGTTATTATTACCTATATGGAATATTTTAGGTTTTGCTCTAGGTTATTTGTCTGCTATAGCTGGCAGTAAGATGGCTATGTTAACTACTGAAGCGGTAGAAGAGGTGATAGATGAGCATTATAAAGAGCAATATGATTTAGTTTTAGCAATAGGGAGTAAAGACCTTGCAAGTAAAATTGAAGAGCACAGAATAGAAGAACTGCATCATAAAAATATTGCTATAGAACATGGAAGCCAGCAGGCAATGTTTTACCCTTACTTTAAAATGGCGATAGGCAAACTTACAAAGTTTGCCATTTTCGCCAGTAAAATTATTTAGCTACGATTTCCAGGTTCCTAGTAATTTAGGAGTTTCAGAGATCGGATTGTTCCATTCCTTCAAAAGCATTGCCTGCTAATACTGTATTTGGACTATCTGTATGAATATTAAATGATGCTGAGAGGTCAAATTTGAAATTTAGTGCTGCTGCTAGTGCTGCATCTCCTTCTGCAAGAAGTGCTGCATCAGCGTCTGATATTGCTTTAGATAATTGAGCGCCTGCGCCATCGATTGCAGATGCTACTTGATTTGCTCCATCACTTATAGCTGCAGCTAATTGATTTTGTGCTTGTTGTTGAGTTTCAGTAGCTGTAGTAACCAATGTATTTACAGCATTTGCTAATTCTCCTGCTGCTCCAGAGGCTGCCTTAGCTGCAGCTGCGAATTGCTCGGCTGTATTAGAAAGGGCTGCCATAACTCCTTCATCAGGGTCATTATTATTTAGTCCTAATGCATT
>CAZIGS010000156.1:0-3148 GCA_964538645.1 uncultured Rickettsiaceae bacterium | reverse complement strand
GGGCGATAGCAGACCAATGGTGAGTAGCTTAAGCAACTCTTTTAGCTCTGCGGTTCTTTAGAGCTTTCTTGTTCTTATAGTTAGCATTAGCTAATTTAACCTTGTTATATTTTTTTACAGAAGGTTTAGTTGTATTTATTACAGTAGGTTTTTCAACACCAAAATGAGTGTCTAAAAGAGCAGTCATTTTTTTATCTCTCTGTTGGTGAGTAGCTCCCCCTGTAACCACAGCTATAAGTTTTTTGCCATTACGCTCTACTGTTACTGCGTTGTTAAATCCACCAGGGCAGTGAAAGCCTGTTTTTCCTACAGTTGCGCCAGGGTAATTTGCTAATACTCTATTATGGTGATTTATAACTTGACCTTTATGTTCAAAAGTCTTTTTACGCATTAAAGGAATAGCATATTTTCCATGATGGGTTTCTAAAGCAAGAATAAGTTTTGCTAAATCAACAGCTGTAGAATGCTGCTGCGGATGGTGCCAACCGTGGGAGTTCGTGAAATGTGTATCGCGCATCCCTAGTTCTTTAGCCTTTTTATTCATTAGTTGTACAAATTTTTCTTCCGTTCCGGATATAGCTTCCGCAATTACAACCGAAGCATCATTTGCAGATTTAACATGTACCGCAGTTATAGCGTCTCTTAAAGATATTCTTTCTCCCTCTTTAACCCAAATCTTGCCAGGCTTCGTTTTTGGAGGATTTTTGGAAACATATAGCATACTGTCCATAGATAGTTGTCCAGTTTCTATAGCGTCAAATGCCAAATATAAAGTCATCATCTTAATTGTTGAGGCTGGATAAATTTTCTCTTTAGCCTTTTCTGCGTGTAAAATACGACCGGTATGAGCGTCAACTACAAGGCTTGCTTGAGTAGGAATGTATTGAGAGGTAGAGGATGCGGCTGGATGCTTTTTCCCATGCTGTTTTGCATCTGAGCTTATTGCAAAGCTAGCCAGTGATATAAAAATTATCGCTATATGGCGCAGCATAAATACTCCTAGATGTTTAACGTGCCTTAATATATTAATTGTAACAAATATTAACCATATACTAAATATAAATATTTGTTTTTTATAGAAATCTAGTATATTTAATTTCAATATGTTGTGCATTTAACCCACATATTGGGTTGTGGCCATATTATTATGCGCTGAAACTAATAAGTCAATAGCTTTTCAGCATAGATATAGTAATTTTAGGAGCAAAAAAAACAAATGGATAGGAAAAATGGCTATATTATCAGATAAAACTATAATTTCTATGGTAGAAAAACACTCTATGATAGAACCATTTGAGAAGGATCAGATTAGAATAGATTCTAATGGTAATAAAATTATCTCCTATGGTCTTTCTTCATATGGTTATGATGCTAGAGTTTCAAGTGAGTTTAAGATTTTTACAAATATAGACTCTGCTATAGTAGATCCGAAAGATTTTAACCATCAGAGCTTTGTCAATAGGGAGTCTGATGTATGTATTATTCCTCCAAATAGTTTTGCGTTAGCTCGTACAGTAGAATATTTTCGTATTCCTCGTGATGTGCTAGTGGTATGTGTTGGTAAATCTACATATGCGAGATGCGGGATTATTGTGAATGTGACACCGCTTGAGCCTGAATGGGAGGGGCATGTAACTTTGGAATTTTCCAATACTACCCCATTGCCTGCAAAAATTTATGCTAATGAAGGTGCTTGCCAGTTTCTATTCTTCAAAGCCGATCAAGTATGTAATATTTCTTATGCTGATAGGAAAGGGAAATATATGAAGCAGCGTGGGGTTACTTTGCCTACTGCTTAGGCATTAGCGCAAGACTCCGAGTTATCCCTGCCTACGTGGGGATGCCACCAAAAGGTGCCAGCATGACAATAAATTTCTCTTCACTTACCAAAAATACTTGATAGAATATCTCGAACTTATTTTATTAATAGGAATATAATGACTAGTAACGGAAAAATGACTAATAATGAAGATGAAGAAATGCCAAGAATCTCTGTAGAGGCTCAGTATATAAAGGATTTATCATTTGAAAATCCAAATGCACCTTCTAGTTTGCGCGGAGATCATAAGCCTAATATAGAGATGGCTCTGGATCTTCATGTCACTCGTATTGACAAAGAAAAAGATATATTCGAAGTAAATTTAAATATACAAGCTACTGCTATCAGCAATGATCAAACATTGTTCGTTGTAGAGCTAGCTTACGCTGGTATATTTACCCTTTTCAATGTTGGAGAAGAGGAGCGTAAATTTATCTTAGGTGTTCATTGTCCGGCTCTTTTGTTTCCTTTCGCAAGGCAGATAATATCAAATACAACTCAAGCTGGCGGGTTCCAGCCTCTTATGGTTGACCCTATTGATTTTGGTGCTTTATATAGCAGCAAAATGCAAGAAGGGGCTAATGATTAGTATTTGATAACTATTTTTTCGTCATTCTCGGGCTTGACCCGAGAACCTATAAACAATGATGGGTCCTCGGGTCCGTGGCCCGAGGATGACGGTTCTATATGACAATCCAAAAACTTCTTCTATCTAACTATCGTAATTTCAGCAATTTTGAAGCTCAATTTTCTCATGGTATATCATTAATTGTAGGAGATAATGGGGTTGGGAAGACGAATTTGCTTGAAGCAATATCTTTTCTTACTCCAGGAAAAGGCCTAAGAAATGCTCCGCCAGAAGAAATCTGTAAAAATGGCGCTGATAATTGGCGCATTACTTCTATAGCTACTACAAAAATTGGGGAAGCGCAGTTTGATATCCGTTATTCCACAGAAAATTCTCGTAAAATAATAGAGTTTAACGGGACAAAAATTACCAATAGTGAATTATCTAATTTCATGAATATCATATGGCTTACACCTCAAATGGAAGGGATATTTCTGGGAGGTCCTGGGGATAGAAGGAAATTCTTAGATAGAATGGTTTTTAGCTCTATTCCAAAACATGCTCAGCTCGTTAGTAAATATGAACATCAGCAGAAAGAGCGTATGAAAATTCTGGAAAATAGTCCTCATGATTCTAGTTGGTTGGATATTGTAGAAAATACAATGTCAAAACTAGCTATGGAGATTATAGAAAATAGGCTGCAAACTATTGAGAGGATAAATAATAATACTAAGCATATGGATAGTGTTTTTCCTAAAGCT
>CAZIGS010000155.1:0-3226 GCA_964538645.1 uncultured Rickettsiaceae bacterium | reverse complement strand
TGGATCATCTGGTCGAGGCCAGATGATGACGAATGAGGCTAAAGCCTATAACAAAGGTCATCCTCAGCCCCTTAGCCGTCATCCTCGTGCTTGACACGAGGATCCATTTACAATTTTATGGATCATCTGGTCGAGGCCAGATGATGACGAATGAGGCTAAAGCCTATAACAAAGGTCATCCTCAGCCCCTTAGCCGTCATCCTCGTGCTTGACACGAGGATCCATTTACAATTTTATGGATCATCTGGTCGAGGCCAGATGATGACGAATGAGGCTAAAGCCTATAACAATCAGCTTTTATAGTTTTCTTACATCAAGCTCAGGTTAGTAGTAAGCTCTAGCTCTTCCTCACCACTACAGAAACTAATAGTACATTATCCTTGAACTTATCCTTACAATCAAAAACAGTACGTGGAAGAGGAGCAATATTGTTTGCCATAGAATTATTCTCCCCCATATTTTTTAGCTCTTTCATAAGTCTTATAGGATTATCATACTCTAATTCCAAATTTTGCGTATTTACAATTATAAAATTAAAACCCGCTTCTTGAAATAACTTATAAATATTTTCTGCAGGTATTAGAGGTATAACATGCATATAATGAGATCTTGAGGAATCAGACTCGAGTTTTATAAATAATTTTTTTAAATTATCAAATGACCCAGCTCCTATAAAATTCGCAATAAATACTCCTTTTGGTTTGAGAATAGGCACAATCTGTTTGATAAAATTGGGTACATTATTTATCCAATGAAGATTCATGCTTGATACAATTAAATCTGCAGAATTATGAGAAAATGGCAGATCTTCATCTGCCTTCAGCAATTGTTTTTGTATAGCAGGATTTTTATCCAGCATTTTTTGTGAGGAATCTGTAACGATGAGATTTGCTTTAGAATTTACTAGGAATTTCGACAAATATCCTACTCTTCCACCAAATTCTATTATACTAGAAAACCCACCCCCCAGTTGCTCTATATGATCTATTATATCCTCTGCCGCAAACTTCATTAAAAAATCGCTTTTATCTAGATTATCTGCGGCATAATCTCTGTGAATTTCTAGTAATTTACTATCAAAAAGCAGCATCGCGACCTAAATTTTTTGCTTTCTGCTTTACTATCTCTATATCTTTCGCATTCACAATATCTTCCTTTGTGCTTAAATGAGCTGCTACATCTTTTATTACAGAATCTATCTTTAAATTACTTGTATCCAGATTCTGAGATTGTGATTTTTTTTGTCTTGGAGACTTTTCTAATACAAAATTTTTGATGTCAGGCGTAAATTCTTCCACCATTTCTATAAATTTTGAAGTAGCTTCCTTAAACTCTTTTTCAAAAGAAGATAATTTTTTACCTATTACTTCTCCAAGTTTTGTACCATATTTTAATGCAACGACTGAGGTTGGTATTACAGTTACTACAGCTATTGCCTCAACCCCATGTACTGCAGCTAAATTCGATACAAAACCTACCAAGCCGCACATAATAAGGCCAGAAAACTGCATGAAATCAGTTGCTATAGTAGAAGCTTTACCTTTAATATTAGCCATATTTGTGAGTTGACCTGTTATATCTTTTGATTTGGTTTTTCTTTTTATTAGAGCTCTGATAATTTCAGGGTTTGAAGATATCAAGTTTAGTAGTTCATCTGAATTTGGAGAATCCAAAATTTCCGCTAGTACTTCCGATATGCTTTTTCTCTCAGCTTCACTAATATCTTGATCACCAAAACACATATTAGTCGCAACATCTATCACTGCCATTTTTTGCTGATTTAAGATAGGCGGAGCATCTCTATACGGCATTTCTGGAGATATTGCTATAGCGAACAGATTCATCGCTACATCAAAAGTTTCATCTAATATTATTTCTTCCTTGAGATATCTATGTAATTTTCCTGCAATTTCTTCTGCATATTTTTGAGTGTCCTTTTGGATTTTTTGCAATTTTTCATCAGATGCATAATATAGTGCTAGCATATTTGATAATGTAGATATGGCATATTCTGAGAGGTTATTTTTGACCTCTTGGTCTAAGCAATAGCGGAAAATATCTATTCTAAGTAAGGATTGATTTAGCACTTATGTTACCATATTACATGGATATATTGTCTCATAGTAGTGGCCTCTAATCAAGCATATGAGGTAGAAGAATATATATATGGCGAAATTCGTTGTATAAAAAATAGAAAGTTTTGATATAATCTTACTCCAACAGTGCATTGCCACGTCGTCCTAATGGATTCCTAGCAATGACCACAAAGGAAAAAACAATGCAAATATTTGAAATACAAGAACCAGAAACCCCCATAGAAAAGAAGAAGGAAATAGCTATCGGAATAGATTTTGGCACCACAAATTCTTTGATTGCCTATTCTGAAAATCATATTCCATATATTATTGATGATGAATTAGTACCAACTATTATATCTGGCATTAGATCAATAAAGCGTTTGGTTGGAAAGTCATTTGATGATATACAAGGCCCTGTAAAAGAATATCTTATAGATGAAAATGGCTTACTTAAAATAAAAATAGAAAGCAAATATCTAACAATTCCTGAAGCCATATCAATTATTCTTAAATCACTGAAAAAAAAAGCAGAATCCCATTTAAAAGAAGAAGCTACAAAAGCTGTAATAACAGTACCAGCTCATTTTGATGACAGTATGAGAGCAAGCATAAAGCAAGCTGCTGGAGTGGCAGGCCTTGAGGTTTTGCGCCTCATTAGCGAACCTACTGCTGCAGCTTATGCATATGGTTTAGAGAACAAATCTGAGGGAATTTATGCTGTATATGATTTTGGTGGTGGCACTTTTGATGTATCGCTATTACGAATGCAAATGGGTGTGTTTCAGGTTCTAGCTACAGGTGGAGATATGGATCTAGGTGGCGATGATATTGACCATATTATATTTGAACATCTATCAAAACAAAGTGATCTAATGAACATTGATATTGCTAGGGATGTAAAAAAATATTTATCGCAACATGAAGCTTGGGAAGATAAAAAATTATGCTTAAAGCTTGATAGAAAGTCTTTTGAAAAGCTTATTACGCCATTATTAGAGCGTACTATAAATATTACCCGCTCGGTTATAGAAAATTCACTGACAGAGCTCAAAGGAATAATACTTGTAGGTGGATCCACTAGAATACCTTTGATCAAAAAGCTTTTATCAGCTTTTAAAGTTCCAATTTATGATAATGTTGATCCAGAT
>CAZIGS010000154.1:0-3234 GCA_964538645.1 uncultured Rickettsiaceae bacterium | reverse complement strand
TGTATTGAATCTATTACTACCAAAGCAATTTCTTTCCTCAATTTATCGATAGTCGCAATTATATCATGAACATTAGTCGCAGCTAACACATATGATTCTTTGCTAAAAGCACTAAGCCTTGAAGCCCTTAGCTTAACCTGCTGAGCAGACTCTTCACCTGTAACATATAAAGATTTAACACCAATATCAGCAAGTTCAGATGTAAGTTGTAGTAATAATGTAGATTTACCTATTCCAGGATCCCCGCCTATTAAGATAGCTGAAGCCGCTACTAGCCCACCTCCTAATACGCGATTTAGCTCATCCATAGGAGTAACAATACGAGATTCCTCAGATATAGTTTCTGAAGATTTTAGAATTTCTGGCTCAAGCTCTTTTCCTACACGTTTAGAAGTAGCTGAAGATGGAGCTGTTAGTTCTTCATAAATAGTTCCCCAGGAACCACAGTCAAAGCATTGCCCTGACCATTTAGGTGCTAAAGATCCGCAGTTGGAACATATATATTGTTTTTTATCTTTTGCCATATTAAAAATCGTCATCCTCGAGCACTTTTATCGTCATTCTCGGGTCAAACGGGAGAATGAGCGTATAACATAATCTCCCTACCCCCCAACCAGCGCCTTAGCAAAATCTTTTGCTTCAAACTCCTTCAAATCATCTATAGACTCACCTAAACCCACAAAATATATCGGAATCTTGAATTTTTCAGAAAGACCCACTATTACACCTGCTTTCGCAGTACCATCTAACTTAGTTACAATAAGCCCATTAACATTTGCAATATTGCCAAATTGTTCTACCTGGCTAAATGCATTTTGGCCAGTAGTAGCATCTAAAACCAATATATTATGCTGTGGCTTAAAACCAGTAGATTTTTCTATCACCTTCGTAATTTTTGCAAGCTCAGCCATTAGATTTTGCTGATTATGCAGTCTTCCTGCTGTATCTATCATCAATATATCAGCTTTCTCTTTTATTGCATATTCAGCAGCTCTATAGGCTACACTTGCTGGATCAGAATTTTCAGCCCCTGTAATCAACTCACATCCAGCACGATCTGTCCATATTTTTAGCTGTGATATAGCAGCAGCCCTAAAAGTATCACAAGCCCCAACCACAACTTTCTTTTTATCTTGAATAAATCTAGCAGCAAGCTTCCCAATTGTGGTGGTTTTACCATTACCATTTACACCACAAACAAGTATTATGTTCAGTCTGTCATTTTCAAGCACAAAATCCTTCTGACTCTGGAGTAAAATGTCGCTAATAATGTCGGAAATTTTAGCAGCCACTACTGATACCTCTATATCTTTTTCAAATTTAGTATTTTTTATTTGGCCGATTATAGTATCTGTAGTAGCAACTCCAATATCAGAAGATAAAAGCAAATCTTCAAGCTCTTCTATTGTAGAACTATCCAATTTCTTGTTTAAGAAAATATTAGTAAGACCACTGGAAATCTTATTCGAAGTGTTAGTTAGCGCTTGCTTTATTCTACCAAAAAACGATGTCATTTTATTCCTTTATCCATCATTGCGAACGGGTGTGAGTAAAGCATATACGGACTCAGACCCTGAAGCAATCCAGTTTATGCAATTATTGCGAAGCAATTCTAAATTAAATAAAGTGTTGCTACACAACAAGTCAATGCACTAGATTGCTTCGTCAAATGACGCCGCAGGATGCTCTGTCATTCGTCTCGCAATGACGACCTAGCTAAACAGCAATTTCCTATAACCATCTAAGAAATTCTGCATTTTATCAATATTTAATGATTTATCTAGATTATGCGGGTTAATCGGCTCATTTGTAGAACGCAAAAATTCAACAACAGATTTCAGTTCAGAATTTTCAGTAATTATATGTTGCTGAAGATATTCTAAATCAGAGTTGCGATTAAGCATAGAATAACAAATAGCTAGTCTCAGAACATCCTGACTTTCAGGACCTTCTATAACGCTACCTGATGCGATTTTTTGCTTTAAACGATCTTCTATGAATCTAATATAATCGCCCCATTTTTGACTTCTAAATAAAATCTCCATCTTTAAAGTATTAGCGTCATCGTCTAGTATATCACCAATATAGCTCAATGCTTCATCGTATTTTTCCATATCTATCAAAGCTTTAGCTTTTAAATAACGACGTTTCTGATGTTCTGCAAATCCAAAATTTTCATTATCTGTATCATCAAGCACTCTCAATGCTTCAACTGGTTTTCTATCCATAAGCAGCACTAGCGCAAGATGGTTAGCTGTAACCATCCGCTCAACGCCACGTAAACGATACATTACCTGATGTTCTAAAATCGATTCAGCCATTTCTAATAGATCAAGATTCAGCATCCTTCTGGCAATACCCAATACTACCCTGTCACCCTCAATACCAATAGGAGTAAACTCTTTAAATTCATAAAAGAGAGATACAACACTAAAATCATCTAGTTCCTGCATTTCATCAGAGAGGAAAATTCTATGGTATAAATCTACAATTTGCGAGGTAACAAAGAAGTTATTGTCACTTTGCCTACCAAATGCATCTACTATATATTTATAGGTACGTATAGCATTAACAATGTCATTATTTTGTCTGTAAGCGAGCCCTAGTGCAAGCAGTAACTGAGTCTCCAACTTATCTCCTCTCCACACATAGCGTAGAGAATTTAGTCTTTCTACAGCTGAAATCCAATCTAACTTTTTTTGTTCGTATAATATCTTTACTAACTGCAAATCCGCCATCATAAACTCGCGCCCATTTTGTGAGTTTTTTTCTATTTCCTCCAATAATTGCTGCGCTAAATTTGCCTGCCCGAGTAAATAATAATAACGGGCCTTATAGTATTTCATACTATTAATAACAGACATATCTTTTGTTTGTCTTACGCTATTCAAAAGAGCATCCATTGATTTTGCATCTTTGCGCTCAAGAAAAAGCTCAAGCTCTGCAAATACGAATTTCCAGTATAATCTATCAGGGTATGAATTAAGTAGCTTATTACCAACAACTCCTATAGATTCAGCCGGCATATTGCCTAACAAATATTCATTATATCTATCCCAAAGCTCAATCTCGTATGCAACACTACCATTACCATGATTATGCTTAAGCTCTGTAAAAATAGTCCTAGCATCAAGTCCTTGATCCGTGAAAATTAGGCTCAAAGCTTTCATCATAGAAGGCAATAACTGATTTGTGACCCCCTGGTAAGTAGTCTCGCTACGTGCAAACATTGCA
>CAZIGS010000153.1:0-3253 GCA_964538645.1 uncultured Rickettsiaceae bacterium | reverse complement strand
GACCAGATGATCCATAAAATTGTAAATGGATCCTAGTGTCAAGCACTAGGATGACATCTAAGAGGCCGAGGATGACGACTAAGGGGCCGAGGGTGACGACTAAGGGGCCGAGGGTGACGATAAAAGTGGGCCGAGGATGACAGTTTCAATTAAGAATATGAAATAATTACTAAGCCACCATTTGGTAATTATTTGGATCGGAGAATATTTTTCTGAGAATTTCGTTATTAAGATAATGCCCAGGTTTGTTGCATGAAAAATGGCCTATAATATTGGTGCCTGCGGTATAAATATCACCTACAGAATCTAGCAATTTATGGCGTGCGAATTCGTTTTCAAACAATAGTCCGCCTTCGTTTAGTATCACATCTCCATCAATGCCGATTGCGTTATCTAGAGAAGCGCCACGAGCTAGACCTTTATTCTTCAGATATTCAAGCTCATGCATAAAACCGAAAGTACGCGCTGCAGCTATCTCGTCTTTGAAGAGGTATGCGTTATTAAGAGACATAGATTGCTTGCCAATTGCAGGGCTGGCGAAATCAATATTTACTTCAATAGAAAATTCAGAGGATGGAGATACATGAATTTCGCAGCCATTATGTTCTACTGATATATCTCGCAATATTTTCATAGTTTTGCGTGGCGCTCTAAGTAGGGAAGTTCCTGCGCATTCTATAAGAAAAACGAAAGGCTTGCTGCTTCCATCCATGATTGGCACTTCTGGTCCGTCTATTTCTACCAATATATTTGTTATGCCGCATCCATATAAAGCAGCCATTAGATGTTCTATGGTGGATATTTTTATCTTTGCATCATTACTGATAGTGGTGGAAAGCATTGTTTCTGTAACGGTTGTGTAATGAGCTTGTAGTACATTAGTGACTGAGGTTATATCTGAGCGTATGAACAATATGCCGGTATTGGCTGGAGCTGGCTTAAGGGTTAGCTGTGTCTTCTGGCCAGAATGGACGCCTATGCCGTAGCAACTCACAGGTCTCATTATAGTTGTTTGAAAATCTTGCATTTGGCTCTATGGTCGTTTCTGCTGAACATTATACTCTCTCAAGCAACCTATCTCAAATAAAGATTGTTACAAAATATTACATAGAATCGTCATCACGTGGAGCATAGAAGATGCGACATGGTGATCTATTCTTTCGTCATCTTAGTGTTTTTTCGCCGTCATCCTCGGCCCTCGTGTCAAGCACGAGGGTGAAGGACCCGAGGACCAATTTTATAATTGTGGATCCTCGGCTCAAGGCCGAGGATGACGATTATTCTGGATTGCTTCGTCGCCATAAATGGCTCCTCGCAATGACGATGGGTGTATGTTACGGATTGATTCGTTACTACGTTATTGGCAATGACGGTTTTGTTTAGAATCATTTAATAAATTATAGATAAACATAAAAAATTTTAACAAACTGCAAAAAATATGTTGCTTTTTTGTGTGTTTGGCATATAATTTGCCTGTATAAATACTGTAAGGCGTGTTTCTTGTCATAGTAGTATATAATGCGTGTTATTATATACTTGAAGTATGCTCAAGCAAGCATTTAGAAAACACAAATAAGAATTGAAAGGAGAATATTATGCCATCTATTACATCATCATTTACAAGTGAATATATTAGTAGACAATTAAAACAGAATGCAGTTACTGGTAGACAGGTTGCTAGCAAATCTGAAGAGCGTAAATCAGTTGCTCAGCTTGGTGCTCAACAACTCATAAGAAAAGTAACTGCAGAGGCTCAAAGTGCTCAAAATGGAGTATGGAAAGATAATGCTACTAATGCAACAACTGACGCTTTAAAACGTGGTCAAGTTGCATCTGGGCAGATGCTTACTCTGGCAAATCAATTGCTTGCGATAGCAAACCAAGCTTCTGGTGCTTCTGAGACAGCTACAACAAGAGCTAAGATGCAGGATAGTGTTGATGCTATATTAAGTCAAATGACCAATTTAATAAGAGCAACTACAAATTCTGCGGGTAGAGTTTTGATGGATGGTACTATTGTAAATTTTGCTGCTACTGCTGGAGCGCGTTTGGCAGCTGTTAATGGTAGTGTTGGTGCGGCTGGTGTTACAACAGCTAGAAATTCTGAGGAAGCAAATATAGCTATTCAAGCACTTTTCCCAGCAGGTGGCGCTACTGCTCTAACTCAAGAGGATATAATCTCTCTAAACGCTGTACAACAAAGAGTTGCTTCCGCAGGAAATGGTGATACTGCAGCAGAGTTTTTATCTCAAGCATTTCAAGTAATGTCAGGGGTACAGGTCGATTCTCAATTATATGCTGCTAGAACAGCAGATTGTATTAAGGCTACTAGATTAATGCGCTTATTAAACTCTGTTGATAATGGTAATTTAAGTATATTAGTTGACGCCATGGCCGCTGCTGGTGGAGGTGGAGTTGGCGCTCCTGCTGCTGTAAGTAATGTAATCCCAAGATTGGTTGCTGCAATGTTAAATGAAGCTGTTCCAGCTGCTGTGAATCAGACTGGTGCTGACGCTCCTGTTGGAGCGCCTCAGATCGCCCGTTCAGCTGCATTTGCTGCATTATTATCAGATCAGGATAAAGCTAATCTTAGGGCTTTTTGTACTGCTGGTGGAGGAGGAGATGTTGCTGTTGGTGGTGCTGCTCTGGGTACTATAACTCAAGCCAGAGCATATGAGGTTCTAAGATGCATAGGATGTTTTGATAATTTGATTAGAGCCGATGCCGCATTGGCGGCTGGTGGTGCTGCTACAACGGGTATTTTGGGGGCTGTTGCTGTTGCCGACGTGGCTCCTGCTAGCGTTGGTTTAATGGCTCGTGCTGGCGATACTCCAATGGCTCATATTAACGTACTTCTAACGCAAAGACCTATACAACTTGTTGCAGCTGGTACAAATTTAACAGCTACTGTTAGTACGGGGGCTGCTATACCAGTAAATATGCCAAATCTTTCTACTGCAAATCTAAATTTGCAAGGTTTGACAGTTAGAGGTGCAACTGGTGATCAAGGTAGAGGTGCTGCAACCATAGCAAATACAGCTATAAGTCAGTTGGCAGCAGCTGCTGTATCATTAAATACTCAAGTTGACATAATGGAGAGCACAATCGACGGGATACAAGATGCAAAAGATGATTATGATAGTATAGTAGATAATGTTACTAAACCTGATATTGCTTCTACGAGTGACTTGCTTGCTTCTTTAAGAAGAGCATCTGGAATGTTAATGACATTGCTTGCATTTGAAAATATGAT
>CAZIGS010000152.1:0-3260 GCA_964538645.1 uncultured Rickettsiaceae bacterium | reverse complement strand
TATATAATAGTACCACATAACCAAAAGCCTCTGAATGGTTTTTTTGGAATGTGTGGTCATATAGCGCGTAAATGTAAGTCTATTCCAGTAGTGCGTGCAATATTTAAGCATTTATCATATGGTAGAATTGGTCAACAAATGGCAGATCATTCTTTAAGTAATTTTGATGATGTGCTTTCCAAAGGCAATGGTTTTGTTAGATCCGCACATAGTAGGAGACTGATGTCAATAGATGAAGTTACTACTGGTAAGGAGCCTTTGAAGTATGATGCTGGCTTATTTAAATTGCTTAAAGATCAAACTAGAGAAGAAGTTGAATCCCACAAAAAAACTCTACTATATTCCATGACTGATTCATTGACACTAGAAAGAATAGAATTTTCTTATGAAGAATTAGTTCAAGCTTTGGGAGCAAAAAAGCTAGCATTAGGCGAAGTGTCTAAGTCTTCAGTTGTAGAAAAATCGTTTAAGAAAACTTTTGTGCAGAAATTGCTTGTAAAAAAACATGGCAAAAAAACTAACACAAAGAAAACATATACTCAGAGATCTGCTGAGGAGGTGGTTTCTCTTGCCCAAAAGAAAGGTTCTTATGTAGGTCGAAGTTTCCTTAGTTTTGGCTATAAGAATTCGACTTCATCATTCGGTTCTTTTCAATGAAAGATAAAGGATATTATGCCAATTTTCCAAAATAAATTTTGCATATGTGCAGTTAGTTTTAAAACTTGGTATTATTCACTAACGCAATGTATATTTACTAGATAATCCCGGGCTATCTTCTCTGGATTATAGTTAGTAAATATGTCATAAGAAGAATTGGATGCAAAAGAAGCATTATTTCTGTTTAGGAAATCTATTAACCCATCTAATCCTATAGCGACACCGATAGAATGATCTATCTGCATTTCTGTTGCATCAGTAAAATATGTTATTTTTGCGGTTATAACTCCAACTATATTGGAATTTTTGTCGAGTAATGGCCCTCCACTATTGCCGTGATCTACTACATCTGTAAAACTTATACTAGTAAAACCATGATTTGGACTTCCTTTAACGTCTAGTATTTGAGCTTCTTTTATTATAAACTCTCCTACTTCTGCATGTTTTAATGGGTATCCTACAGTAAATAATATATCGTCTTTAGCTATTTGTTCATAATTTATTCTAAGATATGGTACTTTCAAGGGTGATGCTTCTGAATATAGAATTGCTAAATCCAAATCTTTATCTAGCACTACTAAAGTAGCTTTGGATGGTTTTACGGCGCCTCTGATAGCAATATTTTTGCAGTTAGAGACAACATGGCGATTTGTTACAATATTATGATCATTTATAAAGAACCCGGATCCCATGCTGACATTATATTTTTTTCCCCTGGGAAGTCCTTCAAATCTTACATTGTCCCACTCTTCATTTGCTCCGAAAGCTGCATATAAAGGTAATATAGCTAGTGCTATTAAGCAGCTGATAATGCGTTTCATAATCTCTAATTATATGTTTTTCCAAGTTCCAGTATAATACAAAAGCAACTATCAATAAAAAATATCTACATTATATGAGTGGTTTTATGCTGTTTTTATTTATTGTATACAAATAAAACATCATAATAGACAGTGTGTAATATTAATCTAATAGAAAAAGTCGTTATTAAAATGTCGAAATTTTTAGATTTGATCAGGGGCAAGCTTTCAGAAAACGCTGCAGCCAGTCCTTTATCTCAAGAAGAAAGGTCTAATGTTTTAGCAACTAAAACATGGTTTGAGGAGAGATATGAGACTGCGCTTATACAGCGTAACCTAATATTTTTCATCGCTGCTATATCTATAATCACTGTAGCAATTGCAGTTTTCGCTGTAACAAAAATTTCTTTATCTAAAGAATTTGATCCATTTGTAATACAGATAGAAAATTCTACTGGTCTTGCGAAGGTTGTTAACCCAATTACGTCTGAAATACTAGGTGGAAATGATGCATTAGCTCGTTATTTTATAAAAAGATATGTAACTGCTAGAGAGACATATAATCCTGTTGATTTTGAAACAAGAGCAAGGCAAGTAGTAAGGCTTTTGTCAACAGGACAAGTATATAATAATTTTATGGGATATATTAAAGATAAAGTAAATGACCCAACAATATTATATGGACAAAAAAACACGACATATCTTACAGTTAAATCTTGGTCAAAGCTTGATTCTAAACGCTATGTGTTTCGGTTTGCCATTACAGAGACTGTTGGAGATAAAAGAATATTCAATAAAATAGCAATAGTTGATTATGATTATGTTGCAATGTCTCTTAGTGAAGAGGATGAAGATATAAATCCAGTAGGATTTCAGATTAAAGGATATAGGGTAGACGATGATAATAGTTAATCGCAGTTTTCTTTTTTATATAAAATTATTTTTAGTGTTGCTCCTCACATGTAATAATGTTTTGGCATATGATGATGATTTGGCAATTACCTCAGATAATAGAATTAAAACCTATATTTATAACCCAAACGAGGTTTATTTAATAGTTGTACATTCTGGTTTCCAATCTCATATTGAGTTTGCCAAAGGGGAGGAAATACAAACTATTTCTATGGGAGATTCTTATGCATGGAAAATTACACCTTTAGGAAATAGATTGTTTATAAAGCCTCTAGAAAAAAACATACGTACTAACATGACGATACTGACTAATAAGAGAACATACCAGTTTGATATAGTGGCTAGAGAATTAGATGGAGAAGATGATAAGGATTTAGTGTATGTCATAAGATTCTACTATCCTAGTAAAAAAGTAAGGTGAAATCATGAGTCAAGAATCTGTCAAACATGAACCTACAATACAGGATTCTAATGCAAAACCTGTGGTAGGGGGTGGGGCTCCCGAGGTAAAAGAGGAGTTGTCGAAGGTTGCTACGAGTCCGAAGCGTAATTTCATGGTATTTGCTTCAATGGCTATAGGTTTTGGCGTAATGGCTTATAATCTTATTGCTCCACAGCTTTTTGGTAGTGATAAAAAACCTGATGCTGATCAACAGGTTGAGAGGCCAACAAATATTGCGAAACCAGCTGCTCAAGCTATAGATTCTGCGCCTCCTATACCAAAATTACCTGAGCCACCAAAATTAGTTGCTCCAACTCCTCCACCAGAAGAGAAGCTCCCAACTCTACCAAATGTTCCTGTGGAACCTCCAGCTCCTGTTGCACCACCACCGGCAGTGTCTGCGCCACAGGCTTCAGTAATGGGAGTTGCAGTGCCGCCTTCGGGTGTTC
>CAZIGS010000151.1:0-3271 GCA_964538645.1 uncultured Rickettsiaceae bacterium | reverse complement strand
CATGGTGGAACTAGCTTTAAAAACTTTATTCAAGCTATTAGGAAAAGTCTATATTATAGGCTTATAAACTCTATGGGAAAAGATAGAGGTAATTTTGCAGCAGCGCTTTTATTAGGAGAGCAGGGTGGTTTAGATAAAACTATAGTACAAAATATGCGTTTTGCTGGAGTTTCGCATGTATTATGCGTATCAGGTATGCATTTATCTTTGGTAGCAGGGATATTTTTCCTATCTTCCAGAATTTTGTTGAATTTATCAGATAAAATAGCTTGGCACTATAATATAAAAAATATAGCAGCCATAATTGCAATTATTGGGAGTGGCTTTTATCTGCTGCTTTCTGGTAGTCAGATTGCAGCTACAAGAGCCTTTATAATGACTGGTTTAGTCATGGTAGCAGTAATCTTTAATCGTCAGGTTTTTTCACGTAGATCTTTAAGCATAGCTGCAATCATAATATTAACTATTAATCCAGAATATGTTGTTCATCCAAGCTTTCAGCTTTCTTTTATAGCAGTTTTAGCTCTTATAGGAGGTTTTGAATTTTATATGAATAAACGTAGATTTCTTGGGAATACGAAGGGAGTTATTGGAAAATTTAAAATGGGATTAGTGTCTAATATATATTCTACTATCGTTGCAAGTGGTGCTACTACTCCTTTGGTGTTATATCATTTTTATATTATGTCAAATTATACAATTTTAGCCAATATTGTCGTAGTACCGCTAATTACCATGGTAATAATGCCTTTAGGTGTTTTAGGATTGGTCTTGATATCTTTAAATTTAGATTATTATGTATTTTTATTAATGGGCAGGTTTATTGACATGGTAATCTATATATCAGATTTTGCGGCCAATTCTAAGGGGGCTGTATGGTATTTTGGGCATATTTCTAGCGCAAGTGTCATAATATATATGTTCGGCTTATTTTGGTTCATGCTATGGGGTAGTAGAATAAGATTGTTAGGAATTCCTATAATTGTTATTTCATTCATAATGATGTTGGGCTCAAAAAATCCTGATGTTATTTTTGATGCAAATACAGGTTTTCTAGCTGTAAAAAATAAGGAAGGAAAGCTAGAGATTGTAGGAGAGCATGTATCTAAATTTCATAGAACATATTTAAACAACTGGTTTGGGCAGGAAGAAGAGGTTTATATTAAAAGCGATATAACGCAATATGACCATTTGATTCATACTACCACAGGAAAAAAAGTTGCTGTTTTATATAAAGAAGAAAATTGTGATGCTGACATCGTGTTGAATATGATAGCTGGTAGTAGTGCTTGCAAGTGGCAGTTAGCTGAAGAATTACTGAGTTCTATAGGTGCTGTACTCATATTTTGTGATGATGTAAGCTGTCGTGCTGAATATGAGAGTGGTAAGAGGTTTAAATTTGGTTGAGTGCTACGAATCATTCGTCTCGCAATGACGCCCAACCCTAAGCCAAAACATCTACCAGAATAGACTTCAGCTGGTTGCGTTTGCGCTCTAGGACAGTAAGCTTGAGGTTCTGAATATGGAAATGTTCTCCCCTTTCTGGAATACGTTTCGCATGTTGAATTATAATTCCTGCTAAGGTATTTGCCTCTTCATCTGGAAGGGTCCAGTTCATTTCTCTGTTTAAATCTCTGACAGACATTGAGCCTTGAATCACATATTGGTTTTCTGATTTTTTCTTAATATGTGTAATCGGGTTGTCATGCTCATCATCTATCTGGCCAACAATTTCCTCTAATACATCTTCTAATGTAACTAGACCTTTTATTTCTCCATATTCATCTACTACTAAAGCAAAATGGGTTCTGCGTTTTCTAAACTCGTGTAGTTGCTGACTTACTAAGGCATTATCAGGTATAAACCAAGGCGGGGTAATAAAATTATTCAGATTAATTTTGCTATAATTAAAATCATTATCGTATAATGATTTGAGCAAATCTCTCATATGTAAAATACCGATAATATTATCTCTATCTCCCTTATAAAGCGGTAGCCTAGTATGTGTAGTAGCAAGAGCCTCTGAAACTATTTTTTTGATAGGAAGCGATGCATCAATAGTTTTCATGCTAGATCTATGAATCATAATTGAAGATACTGTCATACCGCCTATATCAAGTATACTCCCCAGCATATATCTATCTTCTTGTAACACATTCCCTTCTTGGTGCTGATGCTCTATAACTCCGCGAAGCTCTTCTGCTCCTGAGAAATGTGAATTAAGATTGATTCGGAAAATAAAGCAAAATACCCTAACTATAATATCTAAAGCAAAATTTATCGGATAAAGTAACTTTATCATTAAATCTACAGTATAAGCTACGCGCATAGTTATTTTCTCAGCATTTGCTACTGCGATGGCTTTTGGTATTACTTCTGCGAATAATATGATGAAAATAGACATTACTGTGGAAGAGATTAATGTTCCAATTTCATCTCCATATAGACCAATAAATAAACCTGCGGCAAAAGTTGTACATATTGTATTGGATAAACTATTCATGATCAATAAAGTATTATTTACCTTATCTTTCATTTTAAGCAATTTTAGAGCGATCTCAGCTTGTGAGACGCCTTCTGCTTTAAGGCGCTGGATTCTACCTGGAGAAGATCCTATTATAGCTGTTTCTAGAGCAGATAAATAAGCTGAAAATAGGAGCAATGTAATTATTATAAATACTGATATGAGTATCATTTATATTTTCCTTCGGGGATGACATAATTCGCTGCCATTATACTTCAAAACTCTACAAAACCACAAGATAAACCTATTTTTTTCTAGTAGATTTTATGATATTTTCGATAGAAGTGATAAGTATTTGGCTAGTATATGGCTTACGAATAAAATCTTTGACTCCCAAGGATAAAGCAAGATCTATTTGGTCTATGTCGGCTACACCACTTTGCATAATTACTGGTATGTTTTTTAACATTTCATAGGATTTTATTTTTTTCAAAACCTCTAATCCATGAAGTTCTGGCATCATCATATCAAGCAAAATTAGATCTATAGATTTTGGATTTGTATCGAGAAATTCTAAAGCTTTTATAGGGCTAGAAAATTTATGTAAAATATAATTGGTTTTGTGTAACATCATGGAAAGGCTTAATAAGCAGGTTTCTTCGTCATCTATTACAACTATGTTGGCTGATGAATTCTCCTCTTCTATTTTAGGGTCATTTGCTTTGTAGGGTGAGTGATCCATCGAAGACTGTGATGTAGAAGATGAGGGTAATGGTAATGTAAAACTGAATTTAGCGCCTTTGTCTA
>CAZIGS010000150.1:903-3291 GCA_964538645.1 uncultured Rickettsiaceae bacterium | reverse complement strand
GAGGATGACGTTTGTAAGGAGTTTCATGCTATTTCTTACATCAAGCTCAGGTTATTTATAGTGAGGAGGGGAAGTCTAAAAAACTATCACTGCTATTATTGAGTCGGCTAATCAAGCGGGGAAGTCGTTATGGGAAGAAACCAAAGAAGCATTATATACCAGAATCATGTTTTATAGAGAAACGCCCTGATCATATAAACAAGTGTAAAGAGCAAGGTCATTGGGAAGGAGACTTGGTGATTTTTACTATCCTAAAGTCATCGAATGTAACAACCTTGCTGGAAAGAAAGTCTCGTTATGCTGAGCTTATATACAACACTAATAAATACTCGACTACAGTTATTGGAAATATAGGTAAGAGGCTTGAGAATTTACCTATGGATTATAGACGTACTATAACCTTTGATAGGGGTAGAGAGTTTGCCAAATATAGCGATTTGAATATGGATGTATACTTCTGCAACCCTGATTCTCCATGGGAAAAGGGATCGAACGAGAACTTTAATGGAAGGCTCAGAAGATATTTACCTAAGAGATTTGATCATAGAGACTTAAATCAAAAATTACTTGACCATATCCAACTTAGAATGAATAATACACCTAGAAAGTGCTTAGGGTTTAAAACCCCTATAGAAGCTCTGTTCTATCAAACATCTAATCCAAAATATCTAATAGATCCTTGAATCCACCAAATATTCTTTTTCATCTGTAGCCATTTTATGTAGAGCATTATTATATACTTCTTGCAAACAAAAAATATCAACATCTTTATGTAATTTTATAAATTCTATAAATTCTATAAGCTGTTGTTTTAGATAACCTCCCCTATATTAAGAGAAATGATTTTTGTGGTGCTATTCATCACTACTACCAATCATATCTACAACATGAAAATCATCAGCACTAAATGCAGGAAAATTAAAACAAAGTAGTCTACATGGGGAATCTTTACTAGCTGATCTAAGGTGATGACGAACAAAAGGTGGTATATGTACAGATTGTCCAGCATGTAGAGTTATATATTCTGCATTATTTAATGAGATTTCTAATGTTCCACCTAAAACTATAAAATGCTCGTTTTCTATTTTGTGATAATGCTCTGGAGCAGTAATTAAATCAAGTATAGCACAACTCCATATATCTCCTTTAGAAGCTAACTCATATACTATATATCCTTCACTTTCTATTTTGTGTATATAATATATATCGGGGATATTAGGTAATATTTGAAGAAATTCTATATCTTGCTTTGATAAAGTAGTTTGAGTATCTACAGCTAGTTCTGTAATAGGTTTTTGTGCAATAAACTCATCATAGATTTTAGCTTTCCTTATAGCATCGTCTTCTGCGGGTATGTATATAGTAACAAACCCTACTTTCTCATATATATCCAAAGTATGTGGAGTTGTTGCTGAGGTGGAGATAAAACTACCAGGTCCAATAACTTTTGCCATATAATTGAGAGAACCCTCAACCATCATAGTTAACTGAGTTTGAAATTTGTGCGAATGCTCTGGTATAATATGATCTAGATAAAATAATTCAATTTTATAACCAAGCCCAGCCTCTGGGGGAACTATACTATGAATAGTTAAACCATCACGTGGAAATTTAGTTTCCGAGCTTTTAGAAAGGGAAAGTGACATACGATTATCTTAGTTAATTAGAATATTGATTAATTGTCTAAATATCTTTAGATTCCAATAACGAAACGACAATATCTTCAATATCTTATTAGGTCAATTTCTAGTTATACACGAAGAAAATTTAAATGTTTTCTTGCATAAAAAACTCACCCTTGCCTACATTGGTCTTCACCCAATTTTGTAGAGTCGAATTAAGCAACCCTATTATTTGTCATTAAGTATTGCTCAAATTGAACTGGAGAGCAATAGTTTAATGTTAAATGTTTGCGCCATTCATTATAAAATACCTCTATATATTCAAATATTTCTGCTTTAGCCTCCTCTTTTGTTCTAAAAATATTATCACTACCAAGTTCAGTCTTTAAGCTGCTAAAAAAACTTTCCGCTACCGCATTATCATAACAATTACCTTTACCAGACGTACTGCATATGGTACCTGTGTTATTTAGTAGCACTTGAAAAGTATTTGATGCATACTGTGATCCACGATCACAATGATTTATCAATCCTTTGCTTGGTTTTCTAGCAAAATAAGATTTTGTAAAAGCAGTAATCACTAACTCTTTGGTCATTCTATCATCAATATGCCAACCAACTATTTTTCTAGAACATAAATCCAGTATCACAGCTAAATATAACCAGCCTTCTAAACCAGTTACTACTGCATCTTTAATTTCATAAATCATCATGTAGTTGAAGTTCGTCTCTGATGAACAGGGCTTGCAGAAGGAGATTGAGATTT
>CAZIGS010000150.1:0-893 GCA_964538645.1 uncultured Rickettsiaceae bacterium | reverse complement strand
GAGATTTGTTTTTTACTTTGTTAGCCCAATACTGTTCCTCTCGAAATTTTGTTAATTTGGGGCTAGTTTTCTCCTCTTTTGGACTAAGTAATTGTTTAGTGACTTTAAATCTGTCTTTATATTCAACGGATAATCCCCAGTCGCTATGCATAGATTCCCCTCTTAATGCCACCTCTGCTGCTTCTTCCAGTTTTACTAACTTGCTAAAAGCCATACCTTTTATATGATCAGTCAATTTTTGTACTGTTCCTTCTTCCAGTTCGACAGATTTATCAGTCATACTATACTTATATTGATCCATTTCATGTTTTTTACCTTCATGATTAAATTGCAATTGTATACTATCTAAAATACCTTGAAATATTTCTGCATCTAACTCAGAGTGAAATTGTACAATATCCTTACCTTTAGATTGTTCTACGGATATACAAGGAATACCACGCAATGCAAGAGTAGCTTTTAATTTTTCATTAAACATATCTAATACCTTATCTAAATATTATAATATAGATTATATAATAAATATTCTTAATTTACTCGATTAATTAAAAACTGCTAATTAATTAAAAATATTCTTATTGCATATATACAATTATTTTATTTATGATCTTAAGGCTTGTTGATATACAAAAACTAATTTTATCTTTTCAAGAAATTGAGTTTTATACAATATCTTCTAATCTAAAAACAGCATTTTTAACAATAAATTCTGCATTAAATAAACAGGATAAGAAAATTCTACTTTTACACTACCTCTTTTTTTCGTGGGATTACCTCCCCATGACCTGGTAAATCTAATGCTATTAATCTTTGGGTAAATAATGGAGAACTCAGTTGATTCTCAAATACTTTTCTAGATGTAGAATTTCCATGAATAAAAATTATTACGTCTT
>CAZIGS010000149.1:0-3305 GCA_964538645.1 uncultured Rickettsiaceae bacterium | reverse complement strand
AATAAATCTAGACAAAATATTATTCACGGCACCTTTTGATGGTATAGTTGGTAGTGCATTGTTCTATCCTGGCTCTAAAGTTAATCCTGATACAGAGATAGTGACATTTTATGATCCAGAGGATTTGGTGATAAAATTTGACATTCCATCTAACCTACTTGGGCATCTTGATGTTAGTGCAAAAGTTACAATAGATGGTGAGGAATATACTACATCTTTCATACAAAGAGTCTTGTCAGGTGGATCTTACACAGTGCCTGCATATGTTGATTTTAAATGTGAGAAATGCATCGTAGGAGAAATTTTAGATGTTGATTTACATACTATAGATAAGCAGAATATCATTATAGTTCCAGCATCTTGTGTGTTTATTCAAGATGGTCACACAATGGTATATAAGGTGAAGGACGATAAAGTACATTTAAGCCCTGTAAAGTCTGGTGTAAGGGAAAAAGATCTAGTAGAGATTTTAGAAGGTGTTGATGAGGGAGATGTGCTAGTATCTGAGGGGCAGTCTAGGCTCTATCCAGAAGTAGCGGTTAAGGTTCATGAGGAAGATAAGAAGTAATCTGTCATCCGCCTCGCAATGAAGACATTGGGAATAAAAATGAAATTCACAGAATATTTTATTAAACATAAAGTAGTATCTATTATACTTAATGTAATGATATTAGTTATAGGTCTTTTAGCCCTACGCAATATTACTATACGTGAGTATCCTAATGTGCAAATTCCTGTCTTATCTGTAAATACATTTTATCCAAATGCCAATCAACAGCTAGTAGAGTCCTCTGTAACGAATATCATTGAAGAATCGGTCTGTGGAATTCCAGGGATAAGATCTATTACTTCTGAATCTACAGCTGGAAATTCATATATAACATTATATTTTGAAGAAGGTGCTAATCTTGATAATGCTCTTATAGACCTTAAAGATGCTATAGGTCAAGCCAATGGGAAACTCCCAGAAGGACTAAAAGAACCTACAATTCAAAAGGGTAATTTTGCAGGTGGCTTTCCGTTTTTTTTAGTATCAGTTACTTCTAGTGAAATGAATTTTGAAGAACTAACTCATTACGTAACACATTATCTAAAGAATAATTTTCGCAGCGTAAAAGGTGTAGGGAAAACAGATATTTGGGGCAGGCGATATACGATGAGAATTAAACTTGATCCTAAAAAAATGTATAATTACGGGATTAATGTAAGCGACATTGTAGATGCTTTAAATAAGTATAATATTTCTCTTCCAGTAGGGAAGTTTAGAGATTCTATTCCTGTTACTATGGATATTAGATTGTCGTCAACAATAGATTTTGAAAAGACTCATATTGCTACTAAAAATGGCAAGAGTGTATATTTGACTGATATAGCTAATGTAGAGCTTGGGGTTGATACAAAACAAAATCGTACCAGAGTTAATGGCAAAACAGGGGTGGCAATATCTTTAGAAAGGAGCGTGGATGCAAATCCTATTGATCTTGCAAGCGCTTTAAGAAAGGAAGTAGAAAAGTTACAAAAACTAGTACCTGAGCATATAAAAATTAATGTAGATATTGATCAATCAGTTTTCATTCAATCTTCTCTAAAAAATATATATTCCTCTATTATGGAGGCGGTAATATTAGTGCTTATAATAGTATTTATATTTTTAGGAAATGCTAGAGCTACCATAATACCTTTAATAACCATTCCAGTTTCTCTAATTGGGAGTATAGCTATTATGTTAGCTTTTGGAATGTCTATAAATACACTTACTCTACTAGCTATGGTTCTGTCGATTGGACTTGTTGTAGACGATGCAATTGTGGTGCTTGAAAATATCACTAGGCATATTGAAAATGGTCTAACACCAATGGCTGCAGCAATTAAAGGAAGTTCTGAAATAGGTTTTGCAATAATAGCTATGACATGTACATTGGCTAGTGTATACATACCAATTGCTTTTATACAAGGCGTAATAGGCAGATTGTTCATTGAATTTGCCATTACTCTAGCAGGAGGAGTCATTATATCAGGTGTAGTTGCGCTTACACTATCTCCTATGATGTGTAGTACAATACTTAATGGTCACAAAGATAATGCAGATTCTAGGGTAAACAAATTTCTTACCAAATTAGAAAAAATATATACAGCATTGCTGAAATCTGCACTATCCATGCCTAAATTAATAATTAGTATAATAATAGCTAGTCTTCTAATAAGCGTTATAGTAGCTCGTTTTTCAGTTCAAGAAATTGTCCCAAAGGAAGATAGAGGCGTAGTAGGAATTTATATACCCCCTCAGCCTGGTAAAAATATGGATGATATTGAGGTTTACGCATCTAAAATAGAGAAAATAGTACAACAAATTCCTGAAAAGCAGAATTATTTGACATTTATGGGGCCGTGGGGCGTTAGTTCATGTGTCATTCTGCAAGAGCATGGTAAAAGAAGTCGTCACCAGACAAAAATAATACAATCCTTTGAACATCTAGCTAAAGATATACCATCTGTTGATGCGTGGCCATGGAGCTGGGAAATCGCATTACCAGGTGTAGATGCGTTTGGTAGCTCAGATTTAACATTTGCTCTAACTACGACTGATTCTTATGATAATCTCTCAAAATATGCAGATAAAATTGTCCAAGCGCTAAATGCTACAGGAAAATTTATATATGCAAAACATAATGTGAAATTTGATACAGCTGGATATGATATAATCCTAGATAAGCATAAGTTAGTGAATTTGCAAATTTCACCTTCTGTAATAGCGCAGGCAGTTGGTACATTTTTCAGCGGCAATCAAGATTTACAATTTTCTAAAGATGATATCCTATACCCCGTTTCTATAATTGGTATAACTAACCCGTGGTCGTTAAATGAGCTATATGTTATAGATTCGAAAAACAATAAAATCTCTATAGGTTCATTTGCTTCTATGAAAGAAACTGTATCTATAGCTCAGCTTCCGCATCATAATCAAATGAGATCTGCAACAATAACTGGTATGCCTGTTCCGATTTATAGTATAGAGTCTCTCATACCTGATATCGAAAATATAGCAAAGGAAATTCTCCCTACTTCTTTTAGAATCCAGTGGACTGGGGTAGCAGAGATGTCTACTAGGACATCGGGCACTATGCTTTTGCTTTTTGTAATGGCAATAATTTTTGTCTATTCGATTCTAGCAATTCAGTTTAACAATTTCTTTGACCCATTTATTGTAATGGTCACAGTACCATTAGCTTGTGCAGGAGGGCTTTTTACCAGCTGGATATTTGGTGGTACGATCAATATTTATACGCAGATCGGGCTTATAACTT
>CAZIGS010000148.1:0-3351 GCA_964538645.1 uncultured Rickettsiaceae bacterium | reverse complement strand
TGATTTAGCTGCGAATTTTGCATTTGACGTCAGGTCTCATATTTTTGTTGTTACATGTTATCAAATTATTATTGCATTACTACTTCCAAGTCGTATTTATACTTTCTCTTTAAAGAGCTTAGAAATAAAACCAGAATTTGTTTGGGCTTATTTATTAAGTGGAGCGGCTGCTATTATTGCTTTAATGGTATATCCATGGTACTTTATACCTTTTATTAGTGTAGTTTATTTATTTACTATTCCTTTTAGTGTACGTATAGCGCAAGGATTGGATTGATTATGAAAGTCCAAGATATTCTCAAAAAATTTCAAAAAAATAGAAAGTTAGCCTATCTATCTGCTGCTATTTTCTTATTTATTATATATAAAATATATGTTTGGATTTATACCGAATCTACAGATAATGCATATATTGAGTCTGATATATCTACAGTAAGTGGTCAAGTTAGCGGTAATGTTTCTGAGGTTTTATGTGTAGATAACAAGGAAGTGAAAGCAGGTGATGTTCTTGCTAGAATTGATAATACTCCACATAAAGCAGCTCTTGAAATTGCAATTGCAAAAAGAAAATCTGGGGAATATGCATTAGCATCCGTAGAGCAAAAAATAGAGTTAGAAAATAATAATTTAAAAAAAGCAGAAGAATTGGTTGAATTTTCTAAAACTAATCTTGAGCTTTCATTGGCTGATTATGAAAGGGAGCTAGCTTTACATAAGGATAAATATAGTTCACAAAAGTCACTTGATGAATCGAAATCTGCGTTAGAAAAATCTAAATTTGATTTGAGTCAATCTTTAATTTCACTAGAAATATCGAAGAAAAATTTGGAAGTATTGCAAACCCAAAAATCGATGAATTTGCTTGATTTAGAAGTTCTAAAACAAAACCAAATTACATCTGAAGATGATTTGAAAAATACAGTTATAGTTAGTCCTATAGATGGGGTAATTGCGAGTAATGGGATTAGATCTGGTAATTATGTAAGGCCAGGTACTCCTCTTGTATCTATAGTACCAAGGCAGGTTTATATAAAGGCGAATTTCAAAGAGACACAGATACTACATATGCATAAAGACCAAGATGTGGAATTTACTGTTGATGCTATCAAAGGTCGTAAATTTTATGGTAAAATCAGAGGGATATATCCTGCTACAGGATCAAAGTTTAGTTTGATCCCATCAGATAATGCCACAGGAAATTTTACTAAAATAGTGCAGCGTATTCCTGTAATTATAGATTTTGATAATGGACAAGAAGGGGCTAATATGATACGTACAGGAATGTCTGTTACTGTAAATGTAAAATATTAATAGTCACTCTAACCGTCATCCTCGGGCGAAGACCAGAGGGTCTAAAGAAGTTATTACTTTATAAATATTGACATTGATTATGAAGCATAGTTTGGGTTATGGATCCTCGGGTCTTCGCCCGAGGATGACGATTAGATGACCCGAGGATGACGGTTAGATGGCCGGCATGATAAAGGGCGAGAGTATGACGATAAATAAATGAAAACTCAAACACAAAATCATTTTAGAGAACTGGACACAAGAGACTATATAGCATTTTTTGCTATGGTAGTTGGTATGTTTATGGCCATTTTAGATATACAAATAGTAGCAAGCTCTTTATCTGTTATAGCTGCTGGATTGTCTGCATCAAGTGATGAAATGTCATGGGTCCAAACTTCTTATATGATAGCGGAAGTTGTTATGATACCTGCTTCTGGCTTCTTGGCGCGCTGCTTTTCCACTAGAATCTCTTTTTTTGTTGCTACATTGGGTTTCACTATAATGAGTGGGCTTTGTGCCTGTGCATGGGATATTAATTCCATGATAATATTTAGAGCTCTGCAGGGTTTTTTTGGTGGAGCGATGATTCCGACTGTTTTTGCAATGATATTCATTCTCTTTCCTGATGAAAAGCGTATGAAAATGGGGATATTGCTTGGCCTTACAGTCACTCTTGCTCCCACTTTAGGACCTACAATAGGGGGCTATATAACAGAAGTAGCATCTTGGCGTATGATGTTTTTAATAAATATTATACCTGGAATTTGCGTATCTGGTGCTGTGTTTTTATATGGTAATTTTGATAAGCCGAATTTAAAGCTTTTACAAAATTTTGATTTTATAGGGCTGTTTTTTATGGCGTTAGGTCTAAGCTGCCTTGAATATATGTTAGAAGAAGGAACCAGGCATGCTTGGTTTGAAAGTGGATTTATAATATCATTAACTATAGTAGTTGTTTTATCCCTAACTCTTTTTATTATACGAGAAATTACATTTGAAAATCCAGTAATACATCTTACAGCTTTTAAGTACCGTAATTTTGTAGTGGGATGTACAATGACTTTCATATTGGGCATAGGTCTTTTTGGGGTAGTATTTATAATGCCACTTTATTTATATGCTGTTGCTGGAATGACTACTGTTCAAATAGGTGTCTTGATGATAGTTACTGGAGCATCTCAGTTTCTTGCAGCTCCGATTGCTGGGAAGTTGAGCAGAATATTGCCATTAACAAAAATGCTTGGATTTGGAATGTGTTGTTTTGCCTTAGGATGTTACTTAAATAGTTTTTTGACTCCAGATTCAAGATATTGGGAGTTTTTTTTACCACAGGTGCTTAGAGGTTTTGCGCTAATGTTTTGCTTTATTCCGATTAATGAGATTGTGTTTAGTGCTATGCCAAAAGACGAGATAAAAAATGCATCAGGTCTTTATAATTTAATGCGTAATTTAGGAGGGGCTATAGCTCTTGCTATAATAAATACTATAATCATCAATAATACAAAAAGATTTAGTAGTTATTTGTCAGAAAATATACAAATTACGAATCAAAATGTAATTGCCGCGCAAGAAAATATCATGGCAATCTTTCAAGGAAGAATTTTTGATACCGAAAATGCAGCTTTAATGATGATAAATAAAATAATACAACGTGATGCTCTTATTCTTACAATAAATAATATATTTGTTACGATCGCTGTAATATTTTTATGTAGTTTGCTTGTTATACCATTTGTAAAGACTTCGTCAGAAAAAAGAGATGTTACAGAGGGGTTGGGGCACTGAAAATGGTTAAACTGTATCACATAATGTGAGAGACAGTTTATCAACTTACTATTAATGATATCAGTGAGGAACCTGAGCTTGATGTAAGAAAACTATCAAAGCTGATTGTTATAGGCTTTAGCCCCATTCGTCATCATCGGGCGTAGACCCGAGGACCCATTTATGCATTATGGATCCTAGTGTCAAGCACTAGGATGACGACTAAGGGGCCGAGGATGACGTTTGTTATAGGCTTTAGCCTCATTCGTCATCATCTGGCACCGACCAGATGAT
>CAZIGS010000147.1:0-3357 GCA_964538645.1 uncultured Rickettsiaceae bacterium | reverse complement strand
AGAAAATCATACATTCTGTCTTTTCTTAATGTAACCTTACAACCGACTTGCATACCTTCACGCAACTTAAATGCAGCAATAGATAATTTTGCTTTAGTAATCAGAGGTTTCTGTGCAGAAATTAATGTAAGATCATTCACAGCATGATTGATCACCTTAGAATCCCCAACAGCCTCACCAACCCCCATATTGATAACAATTTTCTGGATAGAAGGAATTTCATGAACATTTGAGTAATTAAACTGCTTCTGCAGCTCTGGTTTTGCCTTTTTATATAGGTCCTTAAAACGAGCTAACATTATTTACCTTCCGCCTTTATAATTTCCCCAGATTTTTTAGCAATTCTGGTTTTTGTTCCATCTTTCAAAATTTTAAAACCAACTTTAGTAGCTTGACCCGATTTAGGATCAACATGAGCTACATTAGAAATATGTATAGGAAGTTCTTTTGGAATAATTCCACCTTCACTAGTACGAGATGGTTTAGTATGTTTTTTTACTACATTTATTCCTGAGATCACAAGCTTAAGATCTTTTGGAATAACTCTAAGCACTATACCAGTCTTTCCTTTATCTTTTCCTGTAGTAACTATTACTTTATCTCCACGACGTATTTTCATTTTAATATTACTCATTACAGTACCTCCTCAGCTAAAGAAACTATCTTCAAAAATTTCTTAGCACGCAATTCACGAGTGACTGGACCAAAAACACGTGTTCCAATAGGCTCACCCTGCTTATTTAAAAGGACAACAGCATTACCGTCAAATTTAATATTACTACCATCAACACGACGCACCCCAGCTTTAGTACGAACGATAAGCGCTTTATGCACCTCACCTTTCTTTACTCTACTGTTAGGGGTAGCTTCTTTTATTGAAACCACTATCACATCACCTAAATCCGCAATCATGTGATGAGACCCACCAAGTACCTTGATACACATCACTTTCTTTGCACCAGAATTATCAGCAACATCCAAAATGCTTTGCATTTGAATCATAATCTATAACCAAAATTAAAATATTGACACCAAAAATATACAAAAACTTATAAAAAGTCAAAGCCTATTCAGCAACCACCAGCCATTTCTTACTACGGGAAATAGGACGAGTCTCTATTATCCTTACTTTATCACCAACTTTATGAGTATTTTCAGGATCATGAGCAGAGTATTTTTTTGATACTCTAACAGTTTTCTTGTAAAGCGGGTGAGCAAAACGTCTCTCCACTTTTACCACTATTGTCTTATCAGCCTTATCGCTGACCACTACACCTTGTAGGACCCTTCTTGGCATCTACTCTCTCCTTAAGCGTTTTGTTAACTCAGTCATTATACGCGCAACTTCTCTACGCGATTTCTTAAACCTACTAGTATCACTAGCCTCTCCCATTACCTTCTGGCAACGAAGATTAAATAGTTCTTTTTTTAGCGTCAGTTTTTCAGCCTGTAATTTTTCAACAGTCTGATCTGATAAAGCCGCTTTTTCTTTTGTCTTTTTCTTACTCATAACGCTTCACAATTTTTGTTCTAACTGGTAATTTCGCACTAGCTAACTCTAAAGCTCTGCTAGCAACATCATCTGTAAAACCATCAACTTCAAACATTATTCTGCCTGGAGATACACGTACTGCAAAATATTCCGGAGACCCTTTACCCTTACCCATCCTAACCTCAGCAGGTTTTTTAGATACAGGTAGATCTGGGAATATTTTAATCCACAACTTCCCTTGTCTTTTCATAAATCTTACAGCAGCTCTTCTAGCTGCCTCGATTTGTCTAGCGGTTACTCTACAAGCATCTAATGATTTCAGTCCAAATGAACCGAAAGCAAGCATAGTTCCAGCCTTAGCTTTTGGCTGCACTCTGCCTTTATGAGCTTTACGAAATTTTTGTTTTTTCGGTGATAACATCTTATTCTACTTCAGCAAAATTATTCTTCTTATTACGAGTTTCAACAAACTCACCCTTATAAACCCATACTTTAATACCAATCACACCATATGTAGTATGAGCTTCGGCGGTATTATAATCAATATCTGCGCGTAATGTATGAAGAGGTACTCGACCTTCTCTATACCATTCCGTACGAGCAATCTCAGCCCCACCTAATCTTCCTGACACTGCAATACGAATACCTTTTGCACCTTGTTTAAAAGCTGCCTGCATTGCGCGCTTCATAGCTCTTCTGAAAGACACTCTTTTTTCTAACTGTTGAGCAATGCCTTGAGCCACTAAAGCTGCATCTATATCAGGTTTCTTGACTTCGTGTATATTTATATATACTTCAGCAGAAGTGATTTTCGTTATTTCTTTTTTTAGCTGTTCAATATCAGTACCACTTTTACCGATAATAACACCAGGACGACGCGCGTGAATATTTACAATAACGCTTTTACCTGAAATACGCTCTATAACAATACGACTAACTTGCGCTGCACTGCATTTTTTGTTTACAAGACTACGTATTTTTAAGTCTTGAATCAACAAATCGCCATAGTTCTTCTCAGCATACAAAACAGAATCCCAACCTCTAATCAAAGTTGGCCCAGTTCTAAAACCCCTAGGATCTACTTTCTGACCCATAATTAATTCTCCTCAACTTCAGTAACAGTAATATACAAGTTGCTAAAGAACTTATTAATTCTAGCACCTCTACCTTTAGCCCTAGGCTGCATTCTTTTCATCAGCAACCCTTTACCAACTGTTGCACTACTTACAACAAGATTATCAATATCTAGACCATTGTTATTTTCAGCATTAGCAATAGCAGATTGAAGGCAATGTTTCACAGCTAAAGCTATTCTTTTTTTAGAAAAAGTTAGCTGGACCAATGCTGCATCAACTTTCATATTACGAATCATTTCTGCTACCAGATTCAATTTTCTAGGACTTACTCTAAGTAGTCTAGCAACAGCTTTAGCAGATTTTGTATTTGTATCAGCCATATTATTTTCTCTTCACTTTTTTATCGGCACCATGGCCATGATAAGTTCTTGTTGGGGAAAACTCACCTAATTTTCTCCCTACCATTTCAGCAGAAACGCTAACAGGTATAAATTTATTGCCATTATGTACAGCAAATGTATAGCCTACAAATATAGGAATAATAGTAGATCTACGAGACCAAGTTTTTATAATCTCAGATTTACCTGTATCTATTAATTTTTGTACCTTGCCAATCAAGTGGCCATCTACAAAAGGACCTTTCCAGAGAGAACGCGCCATATCTACCTTTTTTTATGCATTTCTACGTTTTATAATAAATTGGGAAGTAAACTTATTTCTACGAGTTTTCTTACCCTTAGTCTTCTTACCCCAAGGAGTCACTGGGTGACGTCCACCTGAGGTTTTACC
>CAZIGS010000146.1:0-3363 GCA_964538645.1 uncultured Rickettsiaceae bacterium | reverse complement strand
GGCGCAGCAGTTTGATTATCTCTTTGATTAACATCAATACCAGAATCTGTTATTTTTGAGAAAATTTTATCCAATTTCTCTACAAGACCCTGATTAACAATATAACTATCCCCAGCCTTTCTTATAATCTTTTCAGCTACAAACCATTTTCTGACATTGTGCAGTAAATTATCATTATATGATGTAGCATGCAAATTTATTTTGGGCGACTCTATAGCTGTTAATGCTTTATCAATATTTTCCAAATATTCAGGCACATTCCTGCAATCCACAAGGCTATTTTGTGAGTCGAAAATTGCCCACAGAGCTTTAGTATTATCTACTACCTCTTTAACATGAGAAAATAGAGAAGTGATACCCACTTGATCTGAAACATCCAATGGAAGAATATCTGCATATTTTAATCCTATAGAAATACAGCGTTCAGGCTGATAGTTTTTAGAAATCTCTCTAAAACCTTCTGAAATAAATTTTTGTTGAATCGCGGGTAAAAATTTTGTTACAGTGCCCTTTTCTAAGGCTGAAGCTGCTTCATGCAATAGCTTTGAAGTTGAATGAATTGCAGCACGAGATTTTGCATCTAATCTTGATATAATTATTTCTAAAATTTCCCTTGGAAGATCTAATAATGATAAACTCACCTGACACCCCTAAATTTAAATGACAGCCAAATATTAACATAGGTTAACTATCTTGTCAAGAGTTTTATTGATTTGCAATAATTTGCTAGTGCTGCTTTACATTCAAAATGGTGTCTGCTTTTAGTCCACCACCCTTACAAAGCCCTGCCTTGCATAATCTAGGATTTTTTGATCGCAAGTAATCAAAGGAATGTCTAAAATGCGGCTGGTTGCAACAATTATCCTATCTGCTGGATCTTCATGAAAAAAACCTGGTAAATTATTTGCCTCAATACCAATTTGAGAGTCTAGATCCACCAGTTTAAAATTTTGAAATGACATAGCTATATCAACCCACTTCTCTATGGGAGTACTCAATGTCATTCTTCTTTTTCTCACCAATAAAGCAATTTCCCATATGGACATAGCAGATATAAAAATCAGACCTCTTTCTGAAATTTCTTCTATTTTTTTCTGAAGCCGTATATTTAAAGCTGAAGACCTACTTACAAACCAATGTAATATATGTGTATCTATCAATATATCATTTTTCATCTTTTTTTACTCCCCATTCTTCACCAAGCTCTTCTTTATCTACCTCCCATTCCACACCAAGATCTGCTGCTGTAATAGACGCCAACTCTTTAGGGTCACAATTATATGTTACAGTACCCTTCATACATCCAAAATATAATCTTTTCTCTTCTATTGGAATTATCGGCACCATTTTCACCATAGGAATACCTCTCTTTGTAATAATCATTTCTTCACGCGTATTAAACACATCTTCAATCAATTTTAAGCAGGTGTTTTTAAATACCCCTGCAGGTATTTCTCTTGTTTTTTTCATCTCTATTCCCATAGCCATGTTCTATAGCCAAGTATATCGCGTTAAAAATTGCTGTCAACAGATTTGTATATTTGTAATTGCGTAGCAGATATGGTTATTCTACCGAATTCCGCTACCATATTCATAGGCAAATTTCTTTAAGACGTCTATCTCATTTTGAATACTGAGACCTAATTTACGAAGACCAGCTACTGGGAAAATATTATGAGAAAAAATACGATTTAGATTGTCAGTAATAAGAAACATCGCAAAATTATCCATGGAACGAGATTTTTCATATTCGGCAAAAGCTATGCCATCTATCTCCAAACCCAATTTTAAGTACCTTGAAATAATAGATGTAATAGACTCTATATCTTTTATTCCCTGGTTTAAACCCTGCCCAGCCAAAGGATGGATTGCATGAGCAGCATCTCCTACAAGAACTATATTGCCTTCGTAATATTTCTTTGCAATTCTTGCACTAAGAGGAAAAGCTTGTACCTCACTAATAATCTTCACTTTACCTAAATACTCTCCCATCCGTTCCTGCAAATGCGCTTCTAGTTCTTTTTGTGGAAGTTTTAAATAGGCAGCAGCTACTTCATTAGACTCGGTCCATACAATTGAAGAATGATGTGGATTACTCATAGGCAGGGTCGCGAAGGGTCCAGAAGTCATAAAATGCTCTACAGCTGTTCCTTCATGTGGAATTTGATGTTCTGCTACAAGCACAATACCGCTTTGGTTATATGATTTTTCTACTCTAGCAGGAAATATTTCTCTGAAACCAGAGTTCCGCCCCTCACAAACTAGTAATATATCGGCTGAAATATCATCATTAATAATAACCTTAGAATCTTCCTGATGTGGCAATCCATAATCTACTCCCTTCAAGAGCTTTATCATCTTGTTAGATTTTACCGCTTCATATAATGATTCTTTGATAAACATATTTGGCGCGACATAGCCTTTAGCTAAACCATTCTGACTATCTAAATGGAGCATACGCGGAGATTTATTATCAATAATATATATCTCTTTTAAATCACCCGCTTCTTTTTCCAATAAACCCCAAATACCAGCTTTATCTAAAAAATTCTTTGCCGCAATAGTAAAAGTAGTAGTCCTAATATCAAGAGGAAATTTGTCTGACTTGGATTTTTCAATGATAGAAGTTTTTATGCCCTGATTAGCAAAAGCTAAAGCAGTCATCATTCCTGTAATTCCACATCCCAATATAACAATATCTGTCACGGTAAATTTGCCTCAATTAATTTTATAACTTTACTCGAACTTGGCTTAGACATAGAAGAAAACCATTCTATTAAATCTCCATCTTTGGATATAATATATTTATAAAAATTCCATTTGGGACCAGATAAATAGCCTGAGTTTTTTCTTGTCCATTCAAAAAATGGATGAGAAAAATCCCCAGTAACAGAAACTTTTTCAGTTATAGGAAAGCTAATATTGAAATTCACCTCACAGAAATTTTTTATCTCACTATTAGTGCCAGGTTCTTGTTTGCCAAAATCATTAGATGGTACTGCTATAATTTCCAAACCTTTATCCTTATAGCGTTTATACAGCTCCTCTAATTCTGCATATTGCTTTGTAAATCCGCATAAAGATGCTGTATTAACTACCATTACCAACTTACCTTTATAATCAGAAAGTTTTAGCTTCTCTGTGCCGTCTATCTTTTGAAAAGAAAAATCATGAGCATTATTTGCCATCGCCACCCCACAGATAATAAGTGATAATAATATTATTATAAAATGCAAAATACGCATAAGAACTCCATAATAAACATATAATACATTTATTGATTCACCAAAACAATGGTATAATGATCTATTGGTTAAATAATTTGCGGTAGCTGATATGATTAAGAACTTAGAATTTTTACAA
>CAZIGS010000145.1:0-3431 GCA_964538645.1 uncultured Rickettsiaceae bacterium | reverse complement strand
ACAGGAAAAATAGTAAAAGCAAAAAAAGGACAATTTTTAGCACCATGGGACATGAAAAATGTACATGATAAATTAAGCCATTTTGGTGCCAAAGACATAATTCTTACAGACCGTGGCACTTGCTTTGGATATAATAACCTTGTGTCTGACATGAGAGGATTGGTTATTATGGCAGAAACTGGGGCCCCTATAGTATTCGACGCAACACATTCTGTGCAACAGCCTGGTGGGTTAGGAGGCGCAAGCGGTGGTGAGAGAAGATTTGTAGAAGTTCTAGCCCGCGCTGCTATAGCAGTAGGTGTTGCAGGAATATTTATGGAAGTACATCAAGACCCAGAAAATGCTCCAAGCGACGGACCATGTATGCTGAAATTAGAAAATTTAGAAAATACGCTCAAGCGGTTAAAGCAATATGACGAGGTTACAAAACAATTATAGGAAAATACAGAATATCGAATTAGAAGATGCAGAGTATTCTCCAGAGAACGACATTAACGTTGGTGTCATAACATTCGCCGTCACATCAGTAGTACTAATATTGGTTGCAATATTTTTCATCAAAACCTATGCAGCAGAAAAGCATGAATTACTATCCACGCTACGCTCAGAAAATGCTCTTTTAGAAATATATTACCGTGAAACACTTGATCATAACTTATATGTATTAAGCCTCATGGGAGGTAGAATTAAAGGAAACCCTGACGACCTCGAATTTATTTACTCTGTATTAAAACATTACAGCTCTACAATTAATGTCCAAGAATTATTTGCATGGAAAGAATTTTTTTGGATTGACCGCAACCAAAAAATAAGAGTAAGTAGCAAATCTGGCATCATACAAAACCCAAAAACTATCGATAAAGATTTCAACATGAGTCAAAAGGAAATGCAGAAGGTGCTCTATTGGACAAATCTGTCTGACACACCATCTGAGAAACCTTTCACTTTTACATTTATGGGACTAAGTGACAAAGACGGAAAATATATTGGCTCCATAGCAATAAAATACGACCTCCGAAGCCTAAATGATGATCTAACCCGCCATAAAGAACATGATTATACAAATTTCGTTCTATTTGATGAAAATTATAATGTTGTAATGCAGTCCAAAAAATCAATTCCTGGCATCAGTGTTCATGACGGCAAGATATTGAATAGCGACATGGAAAATTTATTACATACTATTGGATCCAGCGATGGCACCAAGGCAATATCATACATAGATATGGTTAGTGGAACAAATTACCACATCAAAAAAATTACTGATCAAAATTTTATTTTATTACTCAACATAGATAAGAATGAAATACGAGATACAATTTTTCGTTCTATTGTAATGAAGTTTTTAGAAATCTCTATTTTTGCATCAATGTTTCTTGTACTAATAATAGCAATTTACAAACGCGAAACATGGCTTAGAGAAAAAGCAGAGAAAGCATATCAGGTAGCGTTACTAGCAACAAAAGCAAAGTCAGACTTTCTAGCATTTACAGCACATGAAATACGCTCACCTCTGGGATTTATAATGACGGGTTCAGAGCTAATGTGTAAAAAAATGTTGGGCCCTATTTCTAAAAAATATCTAGATTATTTGGAGGGAATACACAAAAGCGCAGGCATGATTCTAGAGTTTATTAATGATATTTTGGATGAAGAACATATTATAGCTGGCAACTTCAAAATAGTAGAAACACCTCATGATATATCTGAAATAATAGATGCTGCTATAAGGCAAAATATGGCACGATTTGTAAATAGGAAAATTAATATCACGTGCAATATACCTAAAAACCTACCAAAATTAGTATGTGATGCAAGACGTATATTGCAGGTAATTAATAACTTACTTAGCAATAGTATAAAATATTCCCAAGGTGATGCTGAAGTAACTATTACTGTAAAAATCATCAATAATGAGCTTGTAGTGAAAATACGCGATCAAGGCGCAGGTATGACAGAAGATGAGCTGAAGGTTGCACTAACAAAATACGGCACTGTGCATAAAGCCGCATTTAGCTTGATCGAATCTTACGGATTAGGTTTAGCCATAGTAAAACTCTTGTTGGATGCACATGAAGCTAGTTTTTGCGTTGAAAGCCAAGTAGGGATTGGTACAACTGTAACATTTACCTTCCCTTCATACAAACTAGAATATCCAAATAAAAATAAAGCAGGGACTATTAATGAGAGGGGATAATGCTTTTCAGTTAATGATGAGGCGGAAAATATCTAACTTAAATTTCCCTCTAATATCATTAATTACAATCACATGCTTTTATGGATTACTAGTGCTTTATTCAGCAGCTGGGGGAAACATATATCCTTGGTGCTACAAGCAATTCATACATGTTGTAATATGTTTACCTATTGTAATAATAATAGCATTTCTAAATCTTCGTACATTATACCAATTCTCATGGCTTATATATTTCATAATAGCTCTTGCTTTAATATTTGTAGAAATATCAGGATATACTGCAATGGGTGGAACAAGATGGATCAATATAGCAGGCTATAGATTTCAACCATCTGAACCAGCAAAATTAGCTATTGTTATGATGCTCGCAAGATATCTGCATAATGTCAGTGAAAAAAATATCAACAAACTACAATATCTAATCATTCCAATATGCTCAATATTATTTCCAGCAGCTTTGATAATAAAACAACCAGATTTAGGAACTGGTTTAATTTTAATTATTGTCTCTATTTCTATTCTTTTTGCTGCAGGAGTGAGTATATGGAAATTTGTTACTTTAGGAGTCGCATCCATTCTTTCTATTCCAATATTATGGACTTTTTTAAGAGAATATCAAAAAAAGAGAATTTTAGTATTCCTAAACCCAGAACTCGACCCAAAAGGAGCGAGCTACAATATTATACAATCTAAAATTGCGATAGGTTCAGGTGGAATATTCGGAAAAGGCATAGCCTCTGGTACACAAAGTCATTTGGATTTTTTACCAGAACATCAGACTGATTTTATTTTTGCCTCCCTTTCAGAAGAATTTGGCTTTATTGGAGGTATATTCCTGCTCTTAATTTATTCTGCGATTATATATGTTTCGATTGCTGTAGCGATGAATGCTAGAAGCGTATATGGGAAATTACTGGTAATAGGTGTTATATCAATATTCTTCAGTCATATATTCATTAACATAGCTATGGTTATGGGTTTATTGCCAGCAGTTGGAGTACCTTTACCTCTAATGTCATATGGCGGCACTATGATGGGTAGCATGCTAGGTGGATTTGGTATTATAATGAATGTTCATATTAACCGCGATATGGATTTACATGGCAAAAGATAAATTACACAGCAAAACAACTAATATAGGATTTTGGGTAATAATACTAGTTGTCAGTTTATTACCTTTAGGTTTTGCAAGATTGGGTATAGATCTTTATTTAATGCCTCAGATAGAAATTTC
>CAZIGS010000144.1:0-3476 GCA_964538645.1 uncultured Rickettsiaceae bacterium | reverse complement strand
CGGATGATTATTCTGCGGCTCCTGGTACAGTTTCTCAAATCAGAGCTGCTACTCACGAGCTTATTAGTTATGCGAAAACCCATAATATAATTTTGCTTTTAGTCGGTCATGTCACAAAGGATGGCCAACTTGCGGGTCCGAAAGTTCTAGAACATATGGTGGATACCGTTCTTTATTTTGAGGGGGATGCTAGTTACCATTACAGAATATTGCGCTCTATAAAAAACCGCTTTGGTAGCGTTAACGAAATAGGTGTTTTCGAAATGACATCTAATGGGCTTAAGGAAGTCAATAATCCTTCTGAGCTATTTTTGATGGAGCGCGAGAATAATGTAAGCGGTATCAGCGTATTTGCGGGCATAGAAGGGTCTAGACCTATTCTGGTTGAGGTGCAGGCTTTGATCACACCAAGCAATATGGTAACGCCGCGTAGATCTGTTGTAGGCTGGGATTCTAACAGATTATCTATGATTCTAGCTGTACTAGCCGTACGCTATGGGTTGAATCTAGGTTCATATGAGGTATATTTGAGCATAGCAGGTGGCTTGAAAATTACAGAACCAGCAGCGGATCTTGCTGTAGCAGCTGCTTTAGTATCTGCAGCTAGCAATATACCTCTTCCTCAATCCTCCGTGTTTTTTGGAGAAATAGGTCTTTCCGGTGAAGTAAGAAAAGTAACGCAAGTAGATGCAAGAATTAACGAAGCTAAAAAACTAGGGTTTAGTAATATATTTTGTGCGCCACATCCTTATAATGAATCAACCAAGGTTAATGCTATTCAACATGTGAAAATGTTATCTAGATTTGGGAAAGGGTAATCTTATTGTGTAGAAGTGCTGAGTCTAGGAAGCGTTCTTCTAGCAATTACTATGTCAACCCTTTAATCCTTACCTTTATAATATAGAACAGTTAAATTCTATATACATAGATATATCCACAAAATTTGTGGATAAGTTGGTGAATATTGTCTTAGTTTAGCAATAAAAAATACATATAATAGCTCTTTCTGTAGCCTCTGCTTCGAAACTGAACATAGTGGGTGGAGCCCCGATATAAACGTCGTTAGATCTACTAACGAAAGTTAATATAAGCTTATATAATCAATATTACTTTATATAGGAAAAATTACTTGTGCATAAAGAAACTAATTTTCAAATTTTTAGTCTGACATAAGTTAAAAATTAACCCTGCTATAGTAGATTAAGTAAATATATGCTGAGCTAATTTTTTAGCTTCAAGTAAATTTTTAAATAATTCGCTTGAAACGTCGGTATAGTAAGGCTTGTAGCAGTGTTTTTTTGGAGTTAATTTGAACTCCGAAATAATATAGAAAAGTAAATTTTTAGATATATAATATATCCACAAAGATTGTGGATAAGTCTGGGTATATTGCCTTAGTATCACTCTCAAATATTGATATAGTATATGGGTTCGCATGCTTTGATACAAAATTGATCATAGTAGCCGTAGGTCCTATACAAACGTTGTTATTTGTCCTAATGAAAGTTAATATAAAATCTAAAATAAAGGGTATTTTTGCAATAGCAAATTAGTTGTGCATAAATAATATAATAATTCAAATTTTTAGGGATAAAAAGGTTAAGAATTAAGAGTGGAAATGGATAACTATGCTAATGAAAGGTGATGGTCGGGGCAGAGAGATTTGAACTCCCGACCCTCTGGTCCCAAACCAGATGCGCTACCAGACTGCGCTATGCCCCGATGTAACTAAGAGTCATTAGCTAAGGAGCCTCAATGAGGCCTTATGGCAATTCATAAACTGTTGACTCTATGGTCTAAGATTATTAACTTCTCAATCCCAGTATATTATGGGTGATACTAGTGTGAACTGCTTTGTAGGGCTTTTAACCTTCCTACTAATGACAAATATCCAACAGGTTATATAATATTTCTGATAGGAAATCAATGACTTTTAGTATATTCTGCTGCGAAGCTAATCATTGTACTCAGTTCCGAAATTAACCGCGCAAAAGGAATTTTTCGGATCTCGCCTTTACGAACCTATTAAGTATAGGCTTGGCAAAGCTCATTGCTTAAATTCTATTTGCGCAATTTAATTTGGGAATTGGTATTAGAGGTATATATAATGGCACTTGTTGAAGAAGGTGAATGCAAAATTATCAAGCTTAATAACCATGGTCTAGGTGTTGGTACTACTTCCCAGGGGGCAGTAGAACTTCCTTATGTATTACCAGGAGATACTGCTTCATTTGAACGGCATAGTTACCGCGGTAAATCAAACACACTATTACGTGGAGTTAAGGAAGGTGAGGCTAACCGAGTCAAAGCTCCATGCAAATATTTTGGTAAATGCGGTGGATGCCTACTACAACATTTAACAGAATTAGACTACACAGAGTTTAAGCTAGAAGTCGCCAAAAATGCACTATCATCTAGGGATATATTTACTAATTTAGCTCCATTAATTACAGTTTCAAGTGGTAATAGACGTAGAGCAAATCTTGAAGCTATAAAAAAGAATGGCGAGCTTTTTATGGGCTTTCACAGATTTCACTCACATCAGATTATCAATATTGACGAGTGTATCGCTTTAGCACCTGAATTGTCAAATTTAATAATTCCAATGAAAAAAATCTTACAGGAAATAATGGAGGATAAGCAAAAATTACAGATGTTTATTACTAAAGCAAGTAACGGAATAGACATTTCTATCGAGATTCAGAACTGTGTAGCATTAAATCTACATCAAAGAGAAAAATTATTAGATTTTGCAAAAACATATGATGTTACGCGCTTAATTTTTCGCTATAGGAAAACTATAGATGTAATTTGGCTTAAGGAAAATCCTTATATTTTATTTGATAATATTGCTGTGGAAATAGATGCTTACTGTTTCCTGCAGTCTAGTAATAAATCTGACAAGATTTTAAGTGATTTAGTGATGAATTATCTTAAGCCAGAAAAAGATTCTTACGGTGTAGATTTATTTTGTGGTCGTGGAACTTATACTTTGCCACTTAGTCGATATATAAAAATGGATGGATTTGAGTCGGATAAGAAAGCTTTGGCATCTTTAGGAAGTGCTTGTAAATCTAATGATCGTGATATTGGTCTTTATCAGAGAGATTTGTTTAGTGACCCTGTACCTACGGAAGAACTCAAAAAATATAATTTATGCGTGATAAATCCTCCTCGTGCAGGTAGCGAAGCAGAAGCTCGTGAGTTAGCAAAATCTGGTATCTCTAAAATATGCTATATTTCTTGTAATCCAGAGACTTTTGCAAGGGATGCAGAGATTTTAATAGCAGGTGGTTATGTTTTAAAAGAAGTAACCCCAGTAGATCAATTCTACTGGAGTCCTCATTTAGAAATAGTTGGTTATTTCGAGTCTTAACAAGTTGTTTCTGAATGCAATCCCCAACAAGAATCTAATTCTATTGCGGGTGATCCACAACGCCCTGCTAAAGCAGTGGAATTATTTGATTCGTAGTGTG
>CAZIGS010000143.1:0-3482 GCA_964538645.1 uncultured Rickettsiaceae bacterium | reverse complement strand
ACCAGATGATCCATAAAATTATAAATGGGTCCTCGTGTCAAGCACGAGGATGACGGCTAAGGGGCTGAGGATGAGGTTTGTAAGCAGTTTCATGCTATTTCTTACATCAAGCTCTGTTACTACTACTCTTTTTCATCATATATACAGGCAGCCCGCTTAGTACTATTACACAAGCTATGCTAAGATTTAGCCAGTTGGAGTAAAACATGACCCATAAACAAAAACACATTGCTATAATTGCTATCACACTGTAGATTTTATGAATCTTATGATATATTTTTATAAATGCTAACATACATACTACATAAACACCCAAGAAGGTAGTTACTGCCGCGTCGACAATAAGATTTAATTGCTGTACTAGATTATCGCTAATAGTCATCATTAAAAGTGGAATTGTTCCTATCAAAGCTATGATTAAACTATTAGATGGTGCGTTATATTTATTTGTTTTAGCAAAAAATTGTGGAAATAAACCATCTTTACCAGCTCCATAAGCTATCTGTCCACCTGTCAATATCCATGCATTCAAGGTTCCAATGCAAGCAAGAAAAGCTATAATAGCTATAGTTATATCCCACCCATAGCCAAATATAGCATCGGTTGCATCAACATAAGGTGCAGCTGATTTTATAAGTATATTATTTGAGAGAAGTCCCATGATACTTATACTATTTAGCGCATATAAAATTGCAACACCAAGTGTTCCATATACTACTGCTAAAGGAACGGTTTTTTCAGGATTTTTTATAATATTTGCATTTGCTGTAGCTGACTCTAAGCCGATAAATGCCCAAAAAGTTAGTAGGGTTGCTTTGTTTATTACCTCCAAACTTGGTAGTCCAGTTGGGTTGAGTGGTAGTAAATTATTAGTGTCAAAATAATAGAGTCCAGCTATAGGGATAATTATTAGTGGAATGCATTTTAATATTGTCAAAATTACCTCTATCATTCCAGAGAAAACAGCGCCTCTTAAATTGATTATGGTTAGTATTATGAAGAAAAATATTTCCAATAGCAAATTGGTCATTTTAGATGTTTTGCCAAAAACAGGTGTAAGGTAACTTATAGCAGCAGTAATTACCGCAATATTACTTGTCCAAGAAATCATCCAATATACCCAAGCTGTAAAAAAAGCTGCTTTTGTTCCAAAGGCTTGGTTGACATATACATGGGGCCCTCCTGCTTTTGGAATATGCATGCATAATTTACCAAAAACTAGTGCTAATAATATTGCTCCAATTGATGAAATCAACCATCCTCCAAGTGAAAGCGAACCTAGTGGCGCAAGACTCGCTGGTAGTAGAAAAACACCGGCTCCAACCTGGCTTCCTATTACAAGAGCTGTGACGGTTAATATACCTATCTTTTTTGACATGATTAATACAACTTTAATAAAACGTGCTATTGTAAGCTAAATTGGGGGTTTTGGCAATATGATTTCATTTTTCGGTATTATCCTGGGCTAGGCGTGGGAATGAGTCCATTATTTATAATATATTATATATGACGTCAATGGAGTCCATTACTGGCGCTTGAGGAGAATATAGCTGATGAATATTGTAGCGAATAAATTTACATAACATAATATGATGAAACTCACATTTTTGACAGCAAGATTATGGAATGAGAAATGCATATAAAGTACTAGAGTTAAAGCAAGTATAACTTTAAGCATGGTTTTATAATTTTCGGTTCTGCTATGTTGCTTTTTAAGAAAAATCCCTATTGTTACAATAGCAAATGCAAAAATATATGCTGGCCAAATAATTCTTTGGTGTTTTTCGACATTTATCTGAGCAAGCCTTTTTTCTGGTAAGTCAGGGCTTGGGTTAAATAACTGATTTATTGTATATTCTTGTAGGTCTATTGAGCTTAATGAACGTTCAGCAGAATGTGTTGGTAGAGAAATTGTGAAGTCTGTAAAACTCATTTGATTCATATCTCCATATTTATCTATTACTTGACGCATTCCTTCATATAAGGCGAATATAGGTGTATTATTATCAACAATTAAAGATCCTTTGTTAGCAAATATAATCGCTGGTTCTTTTACATTACGATTATCAAAAATTATTATACCGCTCATTAGATTTGTACTGTCTTTATGATCTATATATACAGTAATATTTTTAGAAATTTGATTAAAACTATGCTCATGTATCACGTTATTCACATAATTATTACGAAAATTACTTAGGTTGTTTTTCAAAAAATGATAAGAAATTGGCCCTATATAAAATGAAAATATATAGCCTATTAATGTTAGTGCCAAAGTTAGCTTCATAGCAGGTTTTGCGAGTGCCCAACTGCTTAGTCCAGATGCTGAAAGTGCTATAAGCTCTCTATCGGAGTATAAAAAGCTGTATTTCCCATAATATGATACAGATATAGCTAAAGGAAATACTGCAACAAGAATAGTCGGTAATGCTGAAATAGTTAACGCAAAAAAACTGATGGAACTAGTGCCAAGCTCAATTACAAAAGCTAATTTCATAGTTTGGCTAAGCCATACAATACAGATTATGGCTCCTGTAGTTATCGCCAAATGGGAGATTAGGCTCTTGATCAAATGGCGTTCATATATCATTTTACATTACCATTTTTAGTTCCCACGTTGTCGAACGTCGGCTGCTGCGGTGCGCACGTATTAAGTATACGCTTGCGCTCCTCGAGCCTTAGTTCTCCTAGTGGATAATTTAAAACTGGTAATGTAAAAATCATTTTATTTCCTTATTATTTTTAGTTCCCACGTTGTCGAACGTCTCTGTTATATCACTCATAATATCGACCATAAAATACTATCTAAAAACTTCTCTACTAAATGAAATCCCAGTACGCATATTACAGTAAAACCAGTTGCTATGTCTAAAGCTAGAATAGATTGTTGTTTTTTATATGTATTTGGTTTTTTTAATAAGAAATAAATCAATCTTCCAACATAATAGGCCGTAGCAATTATAGATAATAGCAGAATTGGTGCTAGAATATAACTATAATGATTACTCTCCAATGATTCCCAGATTAATTTTTTACTGTTAGCTGCAGCAAAGAGTGGAACGCCTATCAAAGATAGGCTAGATATTATAAAAAATATTGATGTGAGTGGAAATTTATAGCCTAGGCTTTTTAATTTCTCGATTTTAGTGCTATCTATGCTATTAGACCATCTTGAAAACACAAAAAGTAATGAGATTGATGTAAAACTATGAGCTATCATATAACTAATACCAGCGATGATAGATTCTGATGTTAAGGCTAAAATAGAGATTAATGCAAAGCATGTGCCGGATATAATAGAATATATTAGTATATGTTTTATTATATTAGATCTTATAGATTTATATGAGACATATAACAGTGTTGATGCGGCTGATAGTAATGGCCAATTTAATTCTGACAATATCTGAGTTGCTTTATCTATCCCCAATATATAAATAATTATTTTAAGAATGGAAAATAGACCAATATTTATTATTACA
>CAZIGS010000142.1:0-3569 GCA_964538645.1 uncultured Rickettsiaceae bacterium | reverse complement strand
ATAAAGGCGTAGTGCCTGAAATAGCTTCTAGGTCACATATGGCTGCTATAAAAATTGCGTTAGAAAATGCGCTACATGAATCTAAGGTCAAGTTGGAAGAAATCGATGCAATTGCCGCAACAGCAGGGCCAGGACTTATTGGTGGAGTAATAGTAGGTACTATGTTTGCAAAATCACTAGCGTTAGGATTGGACAAGCCATATATAGCAGTGAATCATTTAGAGGGGCATTTGCTTAGCCCTCGTCTTTCAAATAATCTTGAATTTCCGTATTTGATGCTTTTAGTATCAGGTGGACATTGTCAGTTTGTAGCTGCATTAGGTCTAGGTAAGTATAAAATCTTAGGCGAAACTATGGATGATGCTGTAGGAGAAGCATTTGATAAAACAGGTAAAATGCTAGGGTTAGAATATCCTGCTGGGCCTATGATTGAACAGCTTGCTCTAGGAGGCAATCCGCATAAATTTGCATTACCTAAACCGCTTTATAAAAGAGCAGGCTGCGATTTTTCTTTTTCTGGGTTAAAAACTGCTGTGAGGGAGGTGGTCTCAAAATCGTCATCCTCTACTTCATCGTTATCCTCCACTTCATCGTCATCCTCGGCACCTCTTTCGTCATCCTCGGGCTTGACCCGAGGATCCATAAGTACAAACAGCCATGGAATGGGTCCTCGGGTCAAGCCCGAGGATGACGGAGTGGCAACTCAAGATAAAGATATCCATGACATCTGCGCCTCCTTCCAATATACTGTTGGAGAAATACTAAAAGATAGAACCACAAACGCTCTTAAAATATTCTCCAAAATATCAGATAGTAAGAATTTCGCTATCGCAGGTGGGGTTGCTGCTAACCAGTATTTACGTTCCCAATTGGAAGGTATTCTTTCCAATCATGGCTTCACTATGTTCGCTCCACCAATGAACCTATGCACAGATAATGGTGCTATGATAGCCTGGGCTGGTATAGAGCATTTTAAGGAAGGACATGTTAGCGCACAAGATTTCTGTCCGAGAGCTAGGTGGGGATTGGAAGAAGTATTTATAATTTAGAGTAGCGCCCTGAAAGCTCTAGGTTTCAATCTAATATACTTGTTGCGTAGTAACAACTTTTAAATTAGAATTGTTAGGCAATAATTAACAAACTGGATTGCAACTAAACCTGACTCAGCAAATGCTCTGTCATATTTCTTGCAATGACGGAGTTCTTACCATGCGTGCAGATATAGAAAATTACCAAAATAAAATCAAGGGATCATTAGCTCTTTTAGCGAGGTCTCTTTGACCTTGATGTTGCAAGGAAACGTCTACTCGAGTTAGACGATCTATCAGCCTCTCCAGATCTATGGAATGATCAGCAAAAAGCTCAAATTTTACTTAGAGAAAAATCCGTTTTAGAAGGGAAGCTCAAATCCTATGATGAGCTAAATAATGCTCTAAATGACAATATAGATTTAGCTAACCTAGCAGAATCGGAGAATGATGACACTATTCTCGATGATGTGGAAATCCAGATGGCAAAGCTTAGTAAAATAGCTGAAAAATTTGAGATAGAATGTTTATTTGCAGGCGAAGCAGACGCAAATAATTGTTTCCTAGAGATAAATGCAGGTGCTGGTGGTACAGAGAGCCACGACTGGGCCTCGATTATGATGCGTATGTATTTACGCTTTGCAGAGAGGCTTGGTTTTAAAACCGAAATCATCAATATAGCGCAAGGTGAAGAAGCGGGGATTAAATCCTGTGCTATAAAAATTATTGGCCATAACGCATATGGCTGGTTTAAAACAGAATCAGGGGTACATAGATTAGTCAGAATTTCGCCATTTAATGCGGCAGGAAAGCGTATGACAAGCTTTGCTAGTGCGTGGGTTTATCCAGAGATAGATGATGATATTAATATTGAGGTTGAAGAGAAGGACCTTAGGATTGATACATATCGCTCCTCAGGGGCTGGTGGACAGCACGTTAATACAACGGATTCTGCCGTGCGTATTACACATATTCCAACTGGTATTGCTGTAGCTTGTCAGTCAGATCGTTCACAGCATAAAAACAAAGCAGAAGCTATGAAAATGCTAAAAGCTCGGCTTTATGAAATTGAGCTTAAAAAGCGCGAAGATGCTGCAAACGCTGAGAATGCTGCTAAGACGGAAATCGGTTGGGGGCACCAAATTCGCTCCTATGTTCTGCAGCCATATCAGATGGTGAAGGATTTAAGGACTGATGTGGAGACTTCAGATACTGGTGGAGTTTTAGATGGTGATTTGGAGAGATTTGTGTCAGCGGGCTTGGCTGCTAGGGTAGGGAAGACTAGGAATTCCTAGTCATCATCCTCGTGCTTGACCCGAGGAACCAAAAAATGCCAAATAAATTGCTTCTCGGGTCAAGCACGAGGATGACGGTAAAAACGAAATGCTACTAATAGAACAATTTTTAGAAATGATGATGGCAGAGCGAGGAGTCGCTAAGAATTCTGCTATTAGCTATAGTCGTGACCTTAATGACTTTGCGCATCATATGAAAAAGCTTGGTATAGATGATCTGTCAAAAGCATCAGCAGATAATATACGTGAATTCATATATGGATTGTCTAAAAATAATATAGGTAGCAGGTCTATAGCTCGTAAAGTTTCTGCCTTACGTAGTTTTTATAATTTTCTTATTTCTGAGGATTTGATAAAAGAAAATCCAGCTCAATTTATTGATATTCCTAAATATACATCCCCGCTACCCACAATGCTTTCAGTGGATGAAATAAAATCTCTACTTAACTGTTGCGAAGGCTCTACTCCTGAAGATATAAGGCTAAGAGCAATGATAAGCTTGCTATATGCTAGTGGTCTCAGAGTCTCAGAACTTGTGAGTCTAAAAACAACAAATCTTTCATACACATCGTCACATTCTATTTCATCGTCATCCTCGGACTTGACCCGAGGACCCATAAATACGAACAGTCGGAATGGATCCTCGGATCTTCGTCCGAGGATGACGAAAGAGGTGCCGAGGATGACGAAAGAGGTGCCGAGGGTGACGAAAGAGGCGCCGAGGATGACATATAATATAATAAATAACTATATTTCTGTTACTGGAAAAGGTTCTAAGGAGCGTATAGTTATAATTAATGATGTTGCACTTAAAAATCTGCAAGAATATTTATCTTACCGTACAATATTTCTCCCAAATCCAGATAAAGATAAGCTCTATCTTTTTCCGTCCAAATCTAGCTTTGGGCATATGACTCGTCAAAATTTTGCATTATTGCTGAAAAATGCTTCTATAAATGCAGGACTCGATCCTTCGAGAATTTCTCCCCATGTGCTTCGACATAGTTTTGCTAGTCACCTGCTTGCTGGAGGGGCGGATCTTAGGGTGATACAAGAGCTTCTAGGGCATTCCGATATCAGTACTACGCAGGTATATACTCATGTCCGTCATGACCAGCTGAAAGAAGTAATTGATAAGCATCATCCGATGAGTAAGTAAATAGTGCTATAGATCTGAAATTCTTTGCATTTCAGATCTGATAAGACAATATTTTTTATACTATAGTTCTTCTACAGCTGATGGTTC
>CAZIGS010000141.1:0-3570 GCA_964538645.1 uncultured Rickettsiaceae bacterium | reverse complement strand
TTTGATCTTAGTCTATGTGAAAAAATAGCACGTGGGGCAGGTGGTATAGAAGGTAGGGTGGTTTTAGAAATAGGTCCAGGTCCTGCAGGTCTTACTCGCGCTATTCTTAATTCTAAGCCTTCTAGGCTAATCGTTATAGAAAAAGACGCTAGATGCATTGCTTTAATAGAGGATATAAAAGCTATTCATCCAGAGTTGGAGCTTATCCATGGTGACGCTTTGGAGATTAGGTTAGAGGATATTATTGAAAGTGATAAAAGACAGAGTCGTCATTGCGAAGAACTTATTGATGAAGCGATCCGCACTGATGGATTGCCGCGTCGCTTTTTTGAAGCTCCTAGCAATGACAATAACACAATAACAATTATAGCCAATCTCCCATACAATATAGGTACTGAATTAGTCTTCAGATGGCTCGAAGAAATAGAATATGTTGAATCTATAACTGTTATGTTACAAAAAGAGGTAGTTGATAGGATTTGTGCTAAACCTGGTAGTAAAACCTACGGGAAATTATCTGTTATGTGTCAGCTTATGGCAAATACAGAAAAGCTATTTGACGTAAGTAGAGAGGCATTTTATCCGCCACCTAAAGTAACCTCAAGTGTTGTTCACTTGACTCCTAAGGACAATCTCCCATCTAAAGAGATAATAGAGAGAGTAAGGCATATCACTCACCTGGCTTTTTCAGCTAGGCGCAAAATGATCAAATCTGCTTTACAGAAGTTGGTGCCTGATATAGATGATTTGTTAAAAAAAGCGGAAATTACTCCTACCCTTAGAGCAGAGAATCTAAGCGTGGATGACTATGTAAGATTAGCGACTTTTTTGCAGGGATGAACTATTGTCAATCATAAACGCTACCACAGCTGCTACACTTAAAAATACCATGTAAATTGCGCAGCAGAGAATTGTTTGAGATTTGTGGTGTTTTAAGCGTTAATCAGCTAATTTTAGATATCCAGAAGCATATTTGTGTAAGATGCTTGAAATCAAAGTTTGATATGGTATCCCTTCTTGAGCTGCAATGCGTTTAATGTGACTTAAATCTTGATATTTTAGTCTTACATTAATTCGTTCTGTTTTTTTTAGAAAATTTGATGCTGCAATTAAGGCATTTTTATTATCTATAGTAGAACTAGGGCTGGGAATTAAATGACCATTTTCAAAATCATCTAATATTTCTTGCTCTTCATTTGATAATCGTATTTTTGTCATTTTTTATCTCCATTTTTACTCATGTAGTCTTTGGTTGCTTTTCTGCTTGGAATTATTGTTTTCAAAAAAATTTCTTTGTCATTTATAACATGAGGTACTAAATAGCAATAATTATCTACATCTATTACATAGATTTTTTGGTTTGCATATTTCTTCTTATTAGTGTGTTCTATCGTTTCTATAATATGACCTTGTTCGATTAATGAAATAATTTGTTCAAAGCTTATGCCTCTCTCTTCAAGAAGTTTTTTATTTTTTTCATGATTAAATTCGTAATAATATTCCATAATATAAATCCTATAATATTGTCTGCCTTTTGTCAACAGAATGTAATAATATTATTAACTTCTAATCTATTTTTTATCCCGCATCAACGCTACCACAGCTGCTACACTTAAAAATACCATGTAATATGCTGGTGCTGTGATACTTCCTGTAAAATGCCAAATTGCCCAGCAAATGGTCGTAGTTTGGCGACCCAATATTTCGGTTCCTATAGCGTATCCAAGGCCAGTTACTAAATATCTTTCTTTCCCACCAATTAAATGAAACATCCATAGTTTCGATGGAGTAACGAAAGCTATACCTGTTACAATAATCCATAATTTGATTATTGTAATTCCATATATTGAGGAAATAGCTAGCAAGTGAAAAACGGGTATTGCGCTTATTCCAAGAATTGTTGCGCAGGCAATCATCCATTTTGTATAATTATATTTTGACGCTATAGATCCAAAAATAGGTAGTAAAATTATATCAAGAGCTAATAGTAAACTGTTATATTTTAGCATTTCTGTTAGCGAAATATCGTTGAATAAGGGGATGAATTTATTGAAAAATATGAAAGGTATAGAATAAGTCATATAGCTAAAACTGCTGACAAAAATTACTTTGATAAGGGTTGACTTATGTAAATTGATAATCTTATATATTGGTGTTATTGGAGCTGTGATCTGTTCATCAGAATCGAAAGTGATATAGCGGAGAACTAATCCAATTATTCCTGTTATTATGCCGCTTATAAAAGCGCATCTCCAATAAAATTCTGGATTATCTGACATGCTGACTAATGTTGCAGCTAAGGAAGCCATCATCGCCCCTGTCATACTAGATGCTACATAATAACTACTTATTTTAGTGCGATTTTTTTCTTCTAATTTATCAAGCAATAATATGCTTGAAATGCTTTGTTCTCCTGCAGCAAATAATCCTTGCACTATTCTGATCAAAAGCAATAATACTACAGATAGCGACCCTATAGAATCATATCCTGGGATTAAACCAATAATACAAGTGCTAAATGCAACGCCAATAAGTGTTATAGCAAGAATTATTTTAGGGTTGATTCTCATGGCTAATCTACCGAAAAATATGGAACCTATCGGTCTTGTAAAAACCCCAACAGCAGTTAGTCCATAGGCCATAATTAGTGCTACTATAGGATCTTCCTGTTTAAAAAATACGGGGGCAATAAATGGTACTAAAAATGTATAAAGCGCCATGTCATAATGATCTAACACGTTGCCAACAGTTCCTGCCCAGAAGAGTTTTTTAAATGATGTTTGTGCTTTGGTTGCGATAGTGGCCTCCAATAAGGGTCAATAAATCCCAGAATCATTTTCGATGTTCTGAGGAGTGGACTCTATAATATGGTCGTTAGGGGTATGTCCCTCCTTAAAGTCTTCTATAATTGCATTTGAATCATTAGAAGGTTTGCCAGTTACAGGATCAACTTTTACCTCAACAATAGAAGCTGGTTTTTTAAACGGTAATGATGGTTCTTTGTAAGCATGCTCCATAAAATTTATAAAAACAGGCAGAGCTACAGTCGCGCCACTTGATCTTTTGCCTAGATCTTTTGGAGTGTCATGACCAATATATGTAACCGTTGCTAGTTTTGGTGTCAGTCCATTAAACCAAGTATCCATGCTATCATTGGTTGTACCAGTTTTGCCAGCCATAATCTTGCCCAATTTTTTTGCACTAGCTCCACTGCCACGTTCCATTACTCCGCGCATAAGAGAGTTGATTTGATATATAGAGGCTTCATCAGAAAGTCTTATTCTTTCCTGTGTTTCGACTATAGGAAGCTCTGGGTCGCTACTGTTATTGACTTTTTCACAATTTGTACATATTCCAGAATCTCTTTTATATATAGTATTTCCATTAGCATCTTTAATGATTTCTATATATTGAGGTACTACTTTAAATCCACCATTTCCTATTGCCGCATATGCGCTGAGCATTCTATCAAGCGTTGTTTCCAAAGCTCCAAGACACATAGATGGATAATGAGGTGGGTTGGAGTTAATTCCAAAACGTTTTATTAGCTCGGCAACTTTTGGGACACCA
>CAZIGS010000140.1:0-3572 GCA_964538645.1 uncultured Rickettsiaceae bacterium | reverse complement strand
AGCAGAGGAGCTCCTATTTTGTAATATTATATTTTTTAAATTAGCTACTAACTTCTCTGGATTATCACTTGCTCTCAAAACCATTTCCTTAAAACCACCCCATCCAGGAATAAGCCCTACCCCAACCTCTACAAGACCGGCGCATAGATCCAAATGAGCCACTACAGCATGGCTATGTAAAAGCAACTCACACCCTCCACCAAGCGCCACTCCTTTTGCACAAGCTATAACTGGCACTTTAGAGTATTTTAGAGCCGTATTAGCCTTTTGCCCCAAAGCTAAAAAATCCTCTACCCTTTTCAAGTCATTTTTCTCACTCATCTCGAGAAATAATTTCAAATCAGCCCCAGCAGAAAAATGCTTTCCTTCATTATAAATAATAAGCTTTTCTGCATTATTTTTTTCAGCATATTCTACAGATTCTATAATTAAATTGAATATATCATGATTTAGTACATTCATTTTAGTTTTAAATCCTACCACTAAATTACCTGGTTTTGCTTCGTAAAGATAAGCAGAATCATTTTCCAAAGTCATTGCGAGTGAATGCGAAGCAATCGATGGATTGCCACGTCGCATTTGCGACTCTCCTAGCAATGACGAATCCGAGCTACCCTCTATGACATCTCGCATCTCAAATGGGCCATATTTCCAGCTATATCCTAATCTCATAGCAAGATCTATATCTTCTTTGCTATCAGATATTACACCAACCAAACTTTCTGCATATGATATAAAATCCTCCAATATCTGATTGAGAGTAGGATTATCCTTAGAAAAATCGATTTGGCTTAACTTTATATAATCCATTTTTTCCCAATCCAGAACCTCTTTCTCACCATTATTTATCCTATAAAAACCACCTTTGCCCTTTCTACCGTTATATCCATCTTTTAGCATCTGCTCATAAAAATCATATTTTTTATAATATTTATTGAATTGATCAGACTCAGGTAAAGCAGAATACAATTCATTACCTATCATTTGCATCACATCCAACCCAATTAAATCAAATAATCCAAAAATACCAGTACTAGGGAATCCAAAATATTTATTAAACGCATAATCTACAGACTGTATAGGAATTTTCTTTTCATAAGCTACAGCTAAAACTTGCCACATTAAAAAACATCCTATACGATTTGCAATAAAGCCAGGTGTATCGTTGGACTTAACTATAATTTTGCCTAGTTTTTGCGAGATAAAATCTGAAATATTTTTTACTGATTCTTTGGAAGTTTGCTCATCATATATTATCTCCAAAAGCTTCATATAACGTGGTGGGTTAAAGAAATGTGTAAGCAAGAAGTGATGCTGAATCCTTTCTGGCAAATATGCGCGTAGCTCTTTCATCGCTATCGTAGAAGTATTAGAACTAATAACTGCACCATCCTTTATATATGGAGATATTTTTTTATATAACTCACCTTTAATCGCAGATTTTTCTACTATTACCTCTATGATCCAATCACAGGTTTTTATTTTGTCTAATGATGCGTCTATGGTCCCAACCTCAATAAAACTTGTTAGAGAAGGATGCGCCAACTGAGGCATTTTGCCTTTTAGCATTTTATCTTTAATGCTATTATCAATTGCTATATCTAAAAGCAAAACCTGCACTTTAGCGTTCGCTATCTGAGCAGCTATTCCAGCACCCATCACACCGCTACCAATAACACAGACTTTTCTTATATCCATACAGACCTCTCTTAACAAATGATGTAAAGTTCCCAAATTAAATTGAGCAAATGCGGTTTAAAGACGAGTTCTACAAAATCGCTTTGATCGGTTAATTTCGGAACTTTTTTCTTGCTTTTCATATTAAGCTCCAATATATATAAGTCAAATAGTAGGTCATGTATGACACGCAAATCATTCTTAATTGCCTCTTTTGGTGCATTATCGCAATATTATGACCATCATTTATTTGGCTTTTTAGCTGCAACAATATCTAAAAGCTTTACTCCAGCTGCAGACCCTATAGTTGCCCTCCTCAATACATATTTCATCATGGCAATAGCAGTATGCGCGAAACCCGTATGCGCCTTTTTCTTAGGAAGAATAGGCGATATATACGGCAGGTCTGCAACACTTAAAATAAGCCTACTTGGTACATCATTCGCGTCACTTCTGATCAGCATTACCCCTGGATATCATTATATCGGCATCATTTCTGCATTAATATTACTTATAGCTAGAATGATTATAGTAGCACTCGTTTCTTCTGGAACTGATGGGGTCAGGCTCTACGTATATGAGCATATAGGAAAAAGCCGCCAATGTTTTGGTAACGGGCTTGTTACTTGCTCTGCTTTAGCGGGATCATTTGTAGCATCTATGTCAGCATGGTTTTTTACTCTGGATTCTATGCCACATTATAGCTGGCGTTTCGCTTTTATACTTGGCGCAGTAATTGGATTGACTATGCTTTTAATAGTAAATTATAATAAATCAGAAGATTTATCTTTGGGAAAAGAAGACCCAAAATACGATGAATATCTTAAAACTTCTACATTTCAGATAATAAGGCAAAATTTGGGGTTATTTATCACATGCATAGTATTAGCCGGTGGAATAGCTTCTACTAATCATTTCTGTGTAATATTTTTTGGAACATATATATTCAAACTGCTTGAATATGTAGATCATTCTACAATGCAATTTTACACCTCTATTGGGATAGTAATATATATGATATCCGCTATAATTTCAGGCTTTTTAGCCGATATCATAGGTAGAAAGATTATAGCTACGATAGGGTTCACATTGTTACTAATATCTTCTATAATGATGCTATTATTTATCAGAAATGGCAACATGCCAATTGCAGCATATTTTGCTATGATGGCTACATTACCAATACTAACAATGCCAGCTCTGGCTTTTTTAAAGCAAAGCATACCTGCTTCGATAAGATATAGGATTTTTAGCTTAGCGCATGCAATAGGCTCAGTAGTTCTGTCTTCACCCACTCCTTTTTATTCAACATTACTCTACGAAACCACAGGAATCACTTGGATCCCTATGGTATATTTTTTAGTAATAATAGTATCGATTATAATTACTATATATATTCTTTGTAATAAGCATGGGGCGAATAAATATTAGCCTAGATCAGCAGCCAACCCTTCAGCAGCTAATAATGCTACTTCATTTAGAGCAATATTACTTATTTCCTCAGCTAAAACTTCATCCCAAATATCATATCCTATAGAAGTTTGAGCTTCCGCGTCGGCAAGGACTTCCTCTATTTTCAATAGATTTTCTTTGAAACCTATGCCTTTTCTTAGATATAGCTCAGCTATTTCCCTAGGCGTAAGATCTTGAGAATTTTTTATTGCAGGATCCGCACCTAATTGCAAAACCTTAAGCACAGCATTGATATTGCTATGCATCGCAGCAACATGAAGAGGTGTCAATGATAAGAAATTATCTTGGTAAGACGTCATGCCACCTACAAAAGCACTACTTTTTGTAGTTTGAGCATTAACATCTACTCCATGTGCATCTAAAATATCTAAAAATCTATCAATTTGAAAACATTGCATCGCATAATGTATAGGCGCAGCAGT
>CAZIGS010000139.1:0-3591 GCA_964538645.1 uncultured Rickettsiaceae bacterium | reverse complement strand
AGGTGCATCTAATAGTTTAAAATGGCTGTAACATCATAGTTGCAGCCATTTTTTTTGTTTTAAAATAGCAGATATCATTGCTTATAAATATTGACTTTTATAGCGAAATCAATACTATCCGCTTTCTACATTTGTAGATATTATTAATTTTAATTATTATATAGGTATTTATGCAATCATTAAGAAAACTTATTTGTCCAGGAAAAAAACATCCTTCTAGCCCAGCTGATAGTTTACACGCTGCTAGTGCTAGTGATCAAAAAGAGTCCGTCGCCTCTCACATTCGAGTTATATCTCCTACTAAGGTCGATGAACTTGTTACTCACGCTCTAAACGCAAGTCCTACAGACGGAGCTACTGGTGATAATTTGCCATTCCAAAAGCACGGGTCAGAAGATGCAAAGTTTCCTACATCAGCTTCCAAAAACCCTCCTCCTGTTAAATTGAGTCAAGAATCAGGTATGAGACGGGATGTTTCTACCGTTGTAACTTTCGAAGGCGTTCGTCAAATAATAGAGCGAAATGACCCTAAAGAAATGCTAGATTTTTTAAAACTAGATGAAGTCATTCTACCTTTTGTAGAATCATGCGCTGCTTTTTTGAGTGCAAAATTAAAGTTTGAGGGAACAATTTTTCAACCCAAATATGAACAACCTACAGAAAAATTTCTTTCCATAGCAGCAAGGCTAAAGCATCATTTCAATACTGAAGAATCATGGTATGTAAGTGTCGCGCGTCCAATCATAGAAAATTTGAAGGATCATTTTGCATGTGTAGGTCGTATTAGGCTTGGACATTCTTTGACAGCGCCAAAATCACCTAAGGCTCCTGATGTAACAAAATATGGTGTTAACGAAAAAGAGGTTATAGATCTCGTAGATAGTATGATTAGATTTGATAGTATTTATGAGGACTCAGAATCATTTGGCAACCCAGTACGCGTTGTAATTAAAAATTATATGAGCACAATGCCATTTCCAATTGATGTATGCGAAAGTGACCCTATTAAAATGATGATGATAAATTCCATATTAGTGCAAAAACAAGGAGTAATTTTTAGATTGGCGTTTTATAATGATAGAATGACAGCTAAAAATGTTATGCCTGAAGAAGAAGATACTCGAGGAATAGAAATTCAATATAATGAAATGTGGGATATAACGGGTCCTAATTTTCCCGATCTTGCAGCAAAATATAACTTGGATATTCCTGAGTTTTCACTTGATATGTTGTTAGGTCAATTAGGAGGGGCAGAAAGTTAAATATTTTTGCGTCGTTTTAGAGTGTTGTGTCATCTTAAGCAGAAAGCTGGGACTAAACACTTTCCTCATCCTCGGGCCTTTGCTCGAGGGTGAGGGAGAAAGATGAGCAGAGGATGAACGAACAGCTGGAATGTTCTTGCGTTAGGCTTTCAGCCTTCCTCACAGCGAGTATATCTATATGTTGCTAACAATGCCGTCAAAAATCTCAGAAATAACTTGCTAGAATTGCTTCTCTATTGTATAATCCCGAGATATTTCATAAAGATATTCCTTTATGGGGGTGTAGCTCAGTTGGTTAGAGCGTCTGCCTGTCACGCAGAAGGCCGCGGGTTCGAGTCCCGTCACTCCCGCCACTCATATTTCAAATTAGTTTGGAGTTATATGACTTTCACTGTAAAAATTAAAATACTTGCAGAGTCACTAGGTACTGAAGTGCCATTTTATGCTACGGAGCAAAGTGCTGGTGTAGATTTGAGAAGTGCAACAGAGCAAGATATTACAATAAAGCCAGGATCTATATCTCTAGTGCCTACAGGTATTGCGATTGCTTTACCAGCAGGAACTGAGGCTCAAATTAGACCTCGCTCTGGCTTGGCTGCAAAAAACGGTATCACAGTACTCAACTCTCCTGGGACAATAGATTCAGATTATCGTGGCGAAATTAAAGTTATTCTCATAAACCATGGAACAGAAGATTTTGTTGTAACAAATGGTATGCGCATAGCTCAAATGGTTTTTGCAAAACATGAAACAGCAAGTTTTGAAATAACTGAAGATCTTGATGATACAGCTCGTGGAAAAGAAGGCTTTGGTTCTACTGGGATCAAATAATATAGCTATATGTCATCGCGCTTAGCGACATGGTGATTCATATAAATGTGGATTGCTTAGAATTCGCTCGTAATGAAGGGAAAGGCAATGCAAAATTACTTTAAACTTTTCGATCTACAAGAATATTACAACATTGACCTATCTTTATTAAATTCAAAATATTTCGCACTACTAGCACAATATCATCCGGATAAAGCTTCTACTACAGAAGAAGGATATAAATTCTCTGCATTATCCTCTGTAATAAATAATGGGTATAAAATATTATTGGATGATTTCGAGCGAGCAGCTCACATTCTAGAATTACATTATATTAATATAAAGGACGATGGGAAAGCTCCGAAATTATCATTTGATATTTTAGAAGAAATATTAGATTACAAAGAAAAGCTAGAAAATGCTACGGATGAAGAAAAGCAAAAAATTTATAATGTATACCTTGATAAAAGAAATTCTATATTAGCTGAATTGCCAATATTATTCGCTTCTAACAATTACAAGGAAGCGGCTATTAAAACTATGCTGCTGAAATATTATAAGTAGTGGGCTGTCAGGGTAATTAAAATATGTGGCAATATTTTAATTATCACTTGCGGGATGTCAATAACTAGTATATAATACTCGCTTCATGGCCCCTTCGTCTAGCGGTTAGGACGCTACCCTTTCACGGTGGAAACACGGGTTCGATTCCCGTAGGGGTCACCAGGCTTCATGCTACTTATGCCTGGCCCAGCCATAATTAACCCTACAATTCTTCCAGTTTCTTGCCTTCCAATGCCTTTCCTATAATAAAATTCATATATTTTTCTATGAATTTTTCAGCAGATTTTTCAAGTAAATTCATACCAGCTAATACTCCATCACGATTTTTTGCAATAATAGCGGTTTCCAAATCTAAAATCCTATCTCGGATCTTTTTTGTTTCTTGTTCATCAATTAAGTCTTGGGCTTTTTTTAAAGCTGCTTCCATATTCGTTATTTCTTGCTTCGCTTCTACTATAGTTTCTGTAAGAAGACGTAAATTATGGTCCTCAGCTGCATGGATATAGCTATCTTCTAGCATTTCCATTACTGCTTCGTGATTAATCCCATAATTTGGTTTCATCTCAATCGCTTGCTTAGTATTTGTTAATTTTTCTTGAGCTGTAATACTTAAGAGTCCATCACTATCTATGTTAAAAGTAACTTCTACTCTAGGAATGCCTGCTTTCATAGGTGGAATATTTTTGAGAGCAAATCGCCCTAGCATTCGACAATCTTGTGCCATTTCGCGTTCACCTTGTACTATGTTAAGCTGTACTTCAGTTTGATTATCTGCATAGGTTGTAAATTCTTTAGTTACAGAAAAAGGTATAGGAGTATTACGCAATATTATTTTCTCTACTATACCACCCATTAATTCCATACCCAAAGAAAGAGGAACTACATCTATTATCAGATCACCATTTCTAGAAGTAAGATTTTCGGCCTGAAGCGCCGCTCCAAGTGCTACTACTTT
>CAZIGS010000138.1:0-3608 GCA_964538645.1 uncultured Rickettsiaceae bacterium | reverse complement strand
TATGTGTGAAATAGAATTGCGCTAATGCTAATTCTGCAGCCGCTTTAGCTGAGTCGTTAGTGGCATCCACTATTTTATAATTTAACATTCTCTTGGTTTGAAGAAAATTTGCTTCATCCATACCAGTTAAGGCAATAGGTAATATGGTGTTCCCATCCTCGGATTTGGTGTTAGAGCTAGTAGTGCTAGGAGTAGTGTAACGCGATGCAATTTCTATTAGCTTGGAGTTGTTGTTATAAGTTATCTTTACATCCTCTGAAATCAAAGAAACTGCTATGCCTTGGCTAGAAGGAAGAATCTTATAATCTACCATCCCTCTTTCCTTTTGTACCGCAAGGCCTGGCGTCTTCAGAGGTACTATCATTAACAGATCACCTACCGATGGATCTCTCATTGTAACTATATTTTTCACATCTCCAACTTGCTTTATAGAAACCAATATATCGCTGATTAGATCAGGATTTAAAGATTTCTTTGCAGCAGAAACTTTGCTTGATAGATTTAAAGCCCAATTATTACCCTGTTTTATAATATTCACAAAAAGATTTTTCTTCAAAGTAATCTTAATAATAGTATTAGATACATCTGAGTATTGAGACCAAGAATCTATGAAACTAGCGTCAGCAATATAAAATTCTTTCCTAGAATCAAATACAACCCATAAATCTAAACCGCGCTGGAACACCGCGGCACCTATGTTTTTATCACCAAAAGGAAATACCAACTGTTTTGAACTTGTTGTATCAGTAATTTTTACAGTAATATCGGATATTTTAGATTGTTTTTTATCATCCGATAATTCTGTTTTAGCAGCTTCTTCCTTCTTTTCATCTTTTGCAATATCAGGTTTTCGCTCTGGTAAATTGTTGTTACGCAGTTTAAATGCTACAAAATTTTCACCATGCACTGTGTCGATAAAGCGATATCCAGAATTTAGTCTGAAATCCATTATATTACGTTTGGAAGAATCAAATTTGAGCCCTGAACAGATTTGACCCACATTGCCAGCTATTAACTTCATTTCAACAGATTTGGATGACTTTACTCTCCCATTGCTACCCAAAATAATTGGTGTAAGAGTAGTCATTCTATCATGGTGGAATATCAATGCTGTTTGGTTATCAAACTCTTTTACCTCCACTTCAACTATAGCCGCAAAAGATTGTGAGGCTAAAAGCAATAGATGCAATAAAATTATTTTAAACGGTCTTAACATGAATAGATTCTTTAAAGTGTAAAAACCATAAATAGACCCTTAACTACGATTACTTGCTCTTTCGGATCAAAATTATGGAACAAAAAACAGACTAAAAGATATGCCCATATGGTGTTTAAGTAAAGATATTTTTGAAGCTATAACATTAATTGAATATTTGCTATTTGAAAATGCCACTATTATTGATAGAATAGAGCTCTTAGATAATATAAAAAAATTTCATGTTCACTTTACCAGATAATATTTACCACAGAGTTTTTGACTTAACTTTTACAGAAACCACTCATAAATATGTTCCTAGAGATGAGAATTTTCCTATTGAAGAAGGCATAAAAAATAGAAATTCATTGATTCAGTCAGCCAATGCTAAAGAAGTAACGCTAACCAAACAAGTACACGGCAATGAAATTTATTATGCAAAAAATGGAAGCGTAATCGGCAAAGAGCCAATAGCAGACGGATGTTTCACTGACATACCAGGAGTATTGCTTGCAATTCAAACAGCAGATTGTGTTCCCGTCTTATTATATTCTGGTAATGGAGATGCTATTGGAGCAGTGCACGCAGGGTGGAAAGGTGCAAAGCTAAATATTGTAGATAAATTATACGAAAAATTATCCAATATTGGCAAAAAATTTTCTGCAATAATATGTCCCTCTATTCATCAAAAATCATATGAAATAGATTCTAGTTTTTTAAAAAATTTTTTGGATGAAGATAAAGCCAATGAAAGATTTTTTATAGATTCAATAAAATCTAACCATTTTATGTTTGATCTACCTGGATATGTAAAATCCAAATTAGAAAAACTACCTATACAGAATATCTATCAAATAAATGAAGATACATATTCTACAAAACTACCTGACGGAAGTTTTAAATATCCTAGCTATAGACGCTCTTGCCATACTGGGGAGATTTATCCTAGAAGCCTAATTTCAACAATTATGATAAAAGAATGATGTATATAAAATCGTCATCCTCGGGCGAAGACCCGAGGACCTATTTATCATTTATCAATCCTCTGGTCAAGCCAGAGGATGACGGAGATGTATGTCACACTTACTAACCCCTTATTTCTTCAAGAGATACATAGAAAATTTAGCGTGGCCTAGTTTTGCTGTATCTATAATATTATTTGCTTTTGGAATATATTACGGACTTGTAGATTCTCCTGAGGATTATCAGCAAGGAAATATGGTACGCGTAATGTATATTCATGTACCAGCAGCATGGATGGCATTAGGTATATATTTAATGATAGGTATAGCAAGTCTTTTGTCTATTGTGTGGAAAATTAGAATGGGATATATTGTGGGAATTGCAGTAGCTCCTTTAGGCGCAAGTTTTGCAGCTATTACTCTTATTACAGGTAGCATATGGGGCAAACCAATGTGGGGTGCATGGTGGGTTTGGGATGCTAGGCTAACTTCTATGCTGGTACTTTTTTTATTATACATAGCATATATAGCAGTAGTTAATGCAGGAGATAATTTATCTAGATCAGAGAAACCTGCAGGTATAATAGCATTGATAGGCATGATAAATGTACCAATAGTAAAATTTTCTGTAGATATTTGGCATAGTTTACACCAGGGAGCAAGCGTGATAAAAATCGGAGGCCCATCCATAGATCACGCGATGCTAAAACCCCTACTTATAATGTTTGCAGCTTATATTATGTATTTTATTGCCATGATGATATTTAGGGTTGGCACAGTAATTATTAGGATGAAGAAATGACTTTTGTAGTAGTAGATGCATGCGTAAAATGTAAATATATGGATTGCGTAGAAGTTTGCCCAGTAGATTGTTTTTATGAGGGCGAGGATATGCTCGTAATCAACCCAGAAGAATGTATTGATTGCGGCGTATGCGTGCCAGAATGTCCTATTGATGCAATCAAACCAGAATCTGATGAGCTTCTTACTTGGATAGAACGTAATCATCGATTATCTAAAATATGGCCAAGAATTACTGTTAAAAAGCCCCCACCTAAAGATGCTAAATTATATGAAAATGAAACTGGAAAATTTGAAAAATATATTGGGGATTAGGGGGGCACCACATCCATCATCACGAGCAAATGTTTACATTCGCTTAGTGATCCATTATATTATTCTTTCCAAGAATCATATATATAAAGCTTGTAAGGCTTTATATAGTGGATTGCCACGTCGAAATAAATGTCTCCTCGCAATGACAATTATCCTATCTACATCATATGCTCAAGCTGAAATTATCATCCGTGATTCAGAAGTTGAATCTGTTATAAGTGATGCGATAAATCCTATAATCAAGGCTGCAAATATTGGGAAGATAAAAATAATATTACTACAAAATGACGAGATCAATGCTTTTACTGGGCGAGGAAAGGAGATTTTTGTTAATA
>CAZIGS010000137.1:0-3610 GCA_964538645.1 uncultured Rickettsiaceae bacterium | reverse complement strand
AAGGTGCTAAAAACGATAAAGGTGAGATAATTGCTTTAGAAGTAAAAGTCGGAGATATAGTGCTTTTTGGTAAATGGGCCGGTACTGAAGTCGAAATCGATGGTAAGAAGCTTATGATTATGAAGGAATCCGATGTTATGGGGATAGTGGGTTAATATTCACGTCATCCTTGGGCGAAGACCCAAGGACCCATTCTTGTTATTAATTTATAGATCCTCAGGTCTTCGCCCGAGGATGACGAAAATAGGAGAGAAAAATGGCAAAACAAATTATAAAAGGTGAAGAAGCTCGTAAAGAGATGTTAAAAGGGATCAATATACTTGCAGATGTAGTAAAGGTAACACTTGGTCCACGTGGTAGGAATGTTTGTATAGATCAGTCTTACGGTGCTCCAAAATTGACAAAAGATGGTGTTACAGTTGCAAAAGCTGTTGATCTAGAAGATAAGTACCAAAATGCTGGAGCTCAGCTGGTTAAATCTGTAGCAAGTAAGACTGCAGATACAGCAGGGGATGGTACAACTACTGCTACAGTTCTTGCTCAAGCTATTGCAAATGAGGGGAATAAAGCTGTTGCGGCTGGTATGAATCCTATGGATTTAAAGCGTGGTATTGATTCAGCTGTAAGCGCAGTTTTAGAGCAGATCAAAAAATCTAGTAAAAAAATTAGCAGCCAAGAAGAAATAGCTCAAGTTGGTACTATTTCTGCTAATGGTGATACAGAGATTGGTGAAAAAATCGCTGAAGCTATGAAAAAAGTTGGTAAAGAAGGTGTTATAACTGTTGAAGAAGCAAAAAGTTTTAACTTTGAAATCGACGTTGTAGATGGTATGAAATTTGATCGTGGTTATTTATCGCCATATTTTGTAACTAATGCAGAAAAAATGGTAGCTGAATTAGATAACCCATACATATTATTATTTGAGAAAAAGCTTTCTGCATTGCAGCCGATGCTTCCATTGCTAGAAGCGGTTGTACAATCTGGTCGTCCTCTTCTTATTATAGCTGAGGATATTGAAGGTGAGGCTTTAGCTACTTTGGTTGTAAATAAATTACGTGGTGGTCTTAAAGTTGCTGCTGTAAAAGCTCCAGGTTTTGGTGATCGTAGGAAATCAATGATGGAAGATCTTGCTATTCTTACAGGCGGACAGCTTGTAAGTGATGATCTAGGTATGAAGCTAGAGAATGTTGAAGTACAAATGCTTGGTTCTGCGAAGCGCATTACTATTTCCAAAGAATTTACAACTATCGTAGATGGTGGCGGATCAAAAGTTGATATTGAAGCAAGATGTAGCCAAATCCGTAGCCAAATAGAAGAAACGACATCTGATTACGATAAAGAAAAATTGCAGGAACGTCTAGCTAAGCTTGCTGGGGGTGTCGCTGTGCTTAAAGTAGGCGGAGCTACAGAAGTTGAAGTAAAAGAACGTAAAGATCGTGTTCATGATGCTCTGCATGCTACAAGAGCCGCTGTTGAAGAGGGGATCGTGCCTGGTGGTGGTGCTACTTTGTTCTATGCTGCTCGTGCTTTAGATGGTCTAAAATGTGATAACGAAGATCAACAAGCGGGTATAAATATTATTAAACGTGCTTTGCAAGCTCCTGTTCGTCAGATTGTTACAAACGCTGGTTTGGATGGGGCTATTATTGTTGGTAAATTATCTGAAAGTAAGGATACAAGCTATGGGTTTAATGCTCAAGCCATGGAATATACAGACATGTTTAAGGCTGGTATTATCGACCCTACAAAAGTAGTGCGTACTGCTCTTCAAGATGCTGCATCAGTTGCATCGCTCATTATCACTACAGAGGCTATCATAACAGATAAGCCAAGCGATAAAGAAGATGCTATGCCAGGCCGTGGTGCTGGTATGGGTGGCGGAATGGGTGGTATGGATTTTTAATACTGTTCTGTATTAGAAATGTTGTGTCACTTCACGAAGTTGTTGTCATACCAGGTTTTGTGTAATGGTAGCGTTTGTGTCATCCAAAGCTTTGTGTCATCCCAGCGAAAGCTTGGATGACACAAACGCTCCGTGATAAGGGGCACAGATATGATAAGGGTCGCATGGATGACGGGCTCTTATTTTTCTAACTCAAAAAATCCAATCAATATATTTATAACTTCAAATAGGAGCATTTACTGCTGGAGTTATCGCTTCTACTACTGAGAGAATAAAAATTTTCAAAATTAATCATAAATTATGATTTTCAGTGTTAGTGCCTATTACTACTTATTGTATAATATTAGAAGTTTTAACTTACTAAATGGATATGATAATACAACACTCGAATTAGAGCCAATATAGACTTAGGATATTAGAATTATATCAAAAATCTATGTTCTATGATTATACTACTAGATTAGAAATTTATAGTTTATATCAAGAGCTTTTATTCCTAATAAAAGGCATAAAAGAATATAATTTCGTAGAACGTGTTAGCATAGGTAAAACTCTATTAGTTGGAGAAGGCAATCTGAGTTTTACATATGCTTTAATAAAACAATGTCAAAATTTTCCTTATTCACTTATTGGTTCCATCTATGAAACAGTATCTGAATTATCTGATGCTGCCGAATATAATGCTAAATTATTAGAAAATATTGGAGTGAAAATAATATATGGATTAGATGGTACAAAATTACACGAATTTTTTGACGCTAATGCGTTTGATACTATAATTTTTCAATTTCCCCATTCTGGTAGTAGAGAACCAATAGATGGTATAAATCCCAATTACTTACTGGCGCATGATTTTATCAAATCTGCTTTGCAAATTTTAGAAAAAAATGGTGTAATTCTTATCACAATAGTAGATAATGATTTCTATAATAACATGTTTAAGTTGGATGAAATATCAGAAAAATTAGGCATTATGAAACCCACAAAGAATCAATTTAATCTTAAATCATATCCAGGGTATAAACACTCTATGACTAATGCGGATGAAAGTGCGTTGGGTAAATATGACGAATTTGCTACTTACGAGTTTTGTATATGATGCAATATAGTTTTTTAAGTAGTAATAAGTCTGTGCCAGGGCTCTGTTATTACCCTGAATATATTACTAAAGAGCAGGAAGATAACCTTATAAAAATAATAGATAGAGCGGAGTGGTTGCTAGATCTTTCTAGGCGAGTACAGCATTACGGACATCGTTATGATTATAAAAAACGTTATCTGAACTTGGATAATTATCTAGGACCTTTCCCAAACTGGCTAAATAATATATGTGAAAAATTAGCGAGTGTTGGTATATTTAACCAAATTCCAGATCAAGTAATAATCAATGAATATCTACCAGGTCAAGGCATCAGTAGCCATATTGACTCCACAGATGCTTTTGGTAATACTATATGTTCCTTGAGTTTGAATTCTGCAATAGTTATGGATTTTATCAAAGACGAAAAAATCTCGTATCTATTAGAGCCAAGAAGTTTAGTGGTACTTAAAAATGATGCCAGATATCTATGGACTCACTCTATTGCTGCTAGAAAAAAAGACAAATATAATGGGGTTGCTTTTGCAAGAAATAGAAGGATATCTATGACTTTTAGAACAATTAAGACTTGTCAAATCTGAGTTTGTGGTTGCTATGTTTTATGGCCT
>CAZIGS010000136.1:0-3635 GCA_964538645.1 uncultured Rickettsiaceae bacterium | reverse complement strand
AGTAACGTTGAAGCCTACTACAAAACCTCGCGACTGGCCCAATTAATAGTACAGTGTCATTGCAAAGACGTCAAATGGTCATTGCGAGATAGATGACAGAGCATCTGCGGCGTCATTCAGTGAAGCAATCCATAAAATCATAGCAACAGAAACTTAAGAATGGATTGCACATCGACCAAGAGGTCTCCTCGCAATGACGATTACCCTCTACGCAACATCACAGAAACAGCATCATACCCATCCTTGCTGCTAGCGATAGCCTTAACCACACTGCCTATATATTTAGGGTCGAGGTCACCAAATATTCCTATCCTATCCTTATAAGCCACAGCAACATCCGGCTCATCCAATAATATCTGATCATTATATCCAGTCCCAAAAGCGAAAATTAAAGTCCTAGCCGGAATATCTCCATTTACAGATTTTATATGACCCAATTCATCAATTTCTATAGTTTCTAAATTAGTATTTTCTATGAATTTTATACCTTTATTTAACGCAATTTGTAACTCTTCGTGATTTTCCCTATAGCTAGGCGCCTCACGCATAGACTTTCTATAGAGGATCGTGACATCTGCAGATTCTTTTATTGACTCAAGCGCACAATCTATAGCAGTAAGACCTGCCCCGAGAATTATTACTGGGTCATTCTTAATTAAGGCGTCATTCTCGGGCTTGACACGAGAACCTACAAAAACATTATTATGGGTCCTCGGGTCCTTCACCCTCGTGCTTGACACGAGTGCCGAGGATGACGTAGGTTTTAAATTCCTCTCCATCAAAAAATCAAATGCTGAGAATATACCTTTCGCATCAATATTTTTTACATGAGGGAAAATAGGAGTACCTGCCCCTAAACAAAGAGCTATATAATCATGATTTTCTGCAGCTGACTGCAATGAAATATCTTTCCCTAATTTCGTCTTATCCCTAAGCTCAAAATTGGCAAATCTTTGAAGTATCATGCGAATAAGCAGCAAATTGCTTTTATCCCATCTATCAGTTATACCATATTCAGATACCCCACCAAAGCCCTGAGGTTTATAGGTTCCTACAATCTCTTTCCAATTTTTTATAGGTCTAAAAAATCCTTCATCCAATTTTGAGATTTCCATAGCATCTACACCAACTACTTTATGACCTTCGCGAAGCAAATAATAGCTCATAGCAAAACCCGCAGGCCCCATACCAGCTACCAAAGCTTTTCCAGGGGCATTTTCTTTTGCTATATAATTCGCTAAAGGATTCCAGCGTGTAAGTAAATAATATATCTCAGCACCATAGGGGAGCCTAAGAACAGCAGCAAGCATATCTGACTCTATACATGGAATATCTACAGGCTCTTGTTTTTGATATATACAGGACTTCATACAATCATTGCAAACCCTGCTTCCTGTTGCTGCAACAAGTGGATTATCAATCATAGTAACAGCCAAAGCAGCTAAAATATTTCCCTTAGAATATAGGTAATTCATCTCTGAGATTTTTTGCCCTAAAGGACAGCCTGATAGAATGTTGCCTAGGGAATTACGAGTATATTTTATGATGTCATCCTCCTCCAAACCGTCATCCTCGGGCTTGACCCGAGGATCCATAACTGATAAAACTAGGGATCCTCGCGTCAAGCCCGAGGATGACGATGAAATCATCCCAGTCCTGCAATAATCCCTCTCCTGATTATGGCAATATATGCAATAATGCGCTTCAGAAAAACCCTCTTTCCTTCTATATGAATCATTAATATCCACAAGCTTTTCAAAATCCAATTTCTTAGGCAAGATATATACTGAATGATCGGGATCATTATAAACCTTATAAGCTACATAACGCATTGCCTCATCTAGCTCTTCCTTATATTGGTCTTCATTTTTAAGCCATTCTAGAACCTGAGTTGCTAATTTAGACAGATTTTGTTTTTCAAATTTAAATGAAGAAGCATCAAGATCGTCATTGCGAGGAGCGTTAGCGACGCGGCAATCCAAACCAATCTCTATATCATGTGGATCACCACGTCGTGCTGCGCACTCCTCGTGATGACGTATCATTACATCCTCTCTAGAATATTTTCTAAGAGCCCGTCTCTGTACAAACTGACGCTTAAATTCAGACAGAGCATCCCATAATTTAGCTTGTTCTTGAAATTCTTTTAGCTCTTGATCGATAGGGAAGATTGTAGTGAGAAATTGTTCAAGTAGGATAGATTGATGAATAAGATCGCCATGCAATGATGGACGCAACTCATCATCCAACTGTTGTAGCCCCTCAGATGAATAAATATCTCTTATCATATGTAATATATAACATCACGACTTAGTTTCTTGTAAATAGCATAGCTCACTATAATAGAAATCACACTAACAATAGAAGCCTTGACCATATGTTCCAGGTCAGGAAAACGTTGCTCTACAAACAATATTTGCAATGGTCTAATGAGCAAAAACAGAGGATTATATTCAAAGAAAATACGCTTTGATTCTGGAATGACAGTATATGGATATACTATAGGCACAGACCAATATAATGTACTTAATGCGAGTGTAAGTATTTGCGGTATATCACGTACATAGGGAGATAAAAACCCTATAGCAATAGAAACTGCTAAAATAGATATAATGAAGGGCAATATTACTAGTGGCGCAAGCAAAATAACAAAACTAAGTGTTTTAAAATATAAAATTATAAGCAACAAATACATAGCTAAAATGCTACAACCTAATGTGAATAGATTAATTGCAATATCTGAGATAATGAACATGGTTTTTGATGTTCTGTATCTTTTTAAAATATACTCTCTTGTAATCAAAGAATTTGCAGCGGCACTCAAAGAATTAGAAAGAAAATTCCATAATGGCAGACCAGCCGCTAGATTCTTCATCATAGTCTCATTTGATTGTTTAAGCAGCACACTAAATATATAAGAAATAACGCACATATGGACAAATGGCTGAATCAAGGCCCAAAGTGAACCTAGGATAGAGTTTTTGTTCATCCTTATCAAAGCTGCTTTGGTTAAGACAAGTATAGAACGCCAATATATAGGGGTGAATAAGATTTTGATCATACATCCCTCGCTTCATATATTTTCAGGACCTTCTCAGGCTTACCATCCTCTATAATTTTACCATTTTCAAGCAAAATACATCTGTTACAAATTTTCCTAATCAAATCATGCTGATGACTCACTAATATTGATATTGAGGAGCTAAAAAATCTATCTTCCATACGTTCTATTGCCTTGTGCAGAAAATGCTGATCTCCAGCTGCAAAAACCTCATCTAGCAAAAGAATATCCGACGATTGTATTGTAGAAATGGAAAAAGCAAGACGTGAAACCATACCAGAACTATATGTTTTTATCGGTAAATCAATTTTATCCCCAAGTTCAGAAAATTCAATTATTTCATCTTCCAATTCTTTGGTATAAAGCGCTAACATGTTAGTATATACAAGAGCTAGCTTGATATTATCACGACCAGTGATTTCGGGCTCAAACCCTATACCCATCTCAATAATAGCTGCAATAGATCCATGAACCTCAAGTTGACCGGATTTTAGTGGATAAATCCCAGCTATAGCCTTTGGAAGTGAGCTTTTTCCAGAACCATTCTGCCCCAAAAACGCAACTCTTTCACCAT
>CAZIGS010000135.1:0-3658 GCA_964538645.1 uncultured Rickettsiaceae bacterium | reverse complement strand
CCAGCTCCGCAAAACCAAAAATAGCTGATTATCCTTTCACCACACTTTCTCCAGAGCTTGGTGTTGTATATGTAGATGATGAAGAGTTCGTACTAGCAGACATACCAGGACTTATCGAAGGAGCTCATATGGGACATGGTTTGGGCGATAGGTTCTTAAAACATATAGAGAGATGTAGGATTTTAATTCACCTGATAGATGGAACGGCTGATAATATATCAGAAGACTACAAAACTATCAGGGGAGAGTTAGAAGCATATTCTGAAGTTTTAGCATATAAAAAAGAAATAGTATGCTTGAATAAATGCGATAGTTTAGATGAAGAGGATATAAAGAAAAAATTATCAGCACTAAAAAAACTAACTAAAAATAAGATTTTCACTATATCATCCTATACAGGAGACGGTATGAAAGAAGTGCTACGCTACACATTACAGATGATTAAAGAGGAAGAATGATGCATAATGATGTCATCACGTTTGGTTGCCGCTTGAACACTTATGAAAGCGAAATAATAAAAAACAACCTCGCTTTATCTGGCTTAGAGAACGCTGTTGTATTCAACACTTGCGCTGTTACAAAAGAAGCAGAAAGACAGGCTAAACAAGCGATAAGACATCATAAGAAACATCACCCGGATAGCAAAATAATAGTCACTGGCTGCGCTGTTCAAGCAGATCCAGATAATTTCGCTAATATGCCAGAGATAGATAAAATCATAGGTAATGAAGAAAAGCTCCATCCACAATATTATAGCTTAAATCAGGAACGAATTCTTGTGAATGACATAATGTCAGTGCGTGAGACATCTCAGCATTTAGTAGCTCATTTCGACGGGAAATCTCGCGCTTTTATACAGGTACAGAATGGGTGTGATCATAGATGTACATTCTGCATCATTCCATTTGGACGTGGCAATAGCAGATCTGTTCCTATCGGATCGATAGTGCAACAGGTCAGAACTCTTATAGAACAAGATTACCGTGAAATAGTCTTAACTGGAGTAGACGTAACTTCATATGGACCAGATTTACCAGGCAGCCCTACATTTGCACAGATGATAAAAAGGCTGCTTTACGCAGTCCCAGAGCTAAAAAGGCTCAGGCTTTCTTCTATAGATGTAGCAGAAATAGATGTCGAGATGTTTGAGCTGATGGCCTATGAAAAGCGCTTGATGCCACATTTTCATATTAGTTTGCAAGCTGGCGACAACATGATCCTAAAGCGCATGAAACGCCGTCATAATAGAGAGCAGATTCTAGAATATTGCCATAAATTACGCGCAATTCGTCCAGATGTAGCATTTGGTGCAGATATTATAGCCGGCTTTCCTACAGAAACTGACGAAATGTTTGAGAATACAAGGAGCCTAGTTAGCGAAGCAGGATTGCAATATCTCCATGTTTTCCCATACTCCTCCAGGAAAGGCACACCAGCAGCCAGAATGCCTCAGGTAGAAAAATCTGTACGCAAAGAAAGGGCTGCTATGCTACGAAAAGAAGGGCTTGCACAACAAAGACTATTTTTTGAGAGGGCAATTGGCTCTAAAGCAGAAATTTTAGTCGAAAAAAACAATATAGGCCATAGCGAGAATTTCATTCCGGTAAAACTAGCCTCAGATGCACTGCAAGGTAGCATTATAACAACTACCCTGCAAGGTATAGATGGTGACATGATGATTTAAAATACTATAACTTCTTAAAAAACACCTCAGTACAAACTTGCTTAGGTGAAATTATTCCAGATTTTATGGATTTCTCGGCTTCATATAGTATGTTTAAAGAATATTTCACATCATTAATAGTGATTTTACCTATAGCCTGTTTAAAAGAAGCTACATATTTAAAGAATATCGGAGGAGATAAAGAAACTATAGCATCATCCATACTAGCCCCTTCTTTCATTTTACTAAGGACAATATATGCATTAATATAGTATCTTATGATCGCTCTTATAACCCATACAGCCGAAATATTATTGCTCAGCAACTTATCTAACTCAGTAAAATAGCCTTTCAAATTTTTTGATAAAAAATATAGACATAACTTATCTGGCTCCCCATCTATAGCACCGCTAATTACTGCTTGCACATCTTCCAAAGTAATTTCAGACCTTGAGATCGCATAGCAAAATAACTTCTCAAGCTCATTAATAACAATGAACCTATCACCATGTAAATTATGTTTCAAAAACTTCATTGCATCAGGTGATATAATCTTTTTTTCCTTTGCTATATAAGATCTAATGATTTTCTCTACAGACTCCTCATTGTCATTATAGCATGGTACTGCAGCTAAATTTGGCTCTTGTTCAAATAATTTACGTAGAGCACTAGAAGGTGCAAGTTCATCTGTAGTAATGACTAGAAGATGATGATGTGGGGTAAGACAAATCTCTTTAAGCATGGGAGCTAAAGCAGTTGGAACATCTTTTACACATATAAGCTCTTTATTGCCAAATAAGCTTATATTATCAAGAGCACTATTTATTCCATGACAGCCAGATTCAGAATAGCTAATGTTAAGTTTTTCTATCTTTAAATTTTTTGCAAGTTCTGTAGATGAATATTCTACTACACCGTGGTCTGGTCCATAAAATAAAACTGCACTAATACTACCTTTAGAAATACCAGATGCAATATTTGCTATTTGATTTGAATAAAATTTCACGCGAGAATTACATATTAGTTTTGGAATCTGGAAATTATACCAGTTCCTTAACTAACAGCAAATAGATTTCATCGATACTGCATTAAATCCTATTAACAGAAGGGTTTAAATTATTTGAGGTAGATGTATCTGTTTCTTGAGGCGCAGCACGAATAGATGCGGCATCAGTATCACCAGTGGTTTCTTTAGGTTGCAAGGCTTGCTGTTGAGGATGATGTTCCGCTTCATCATCATAAGGGTTTGCATCAGCACCCATATTCGCCCCATGCTTTACATTATCTCCTGCATCTTTTGTAAGTCCTGCTTTTAAAGCAATAGAATCTGCCGTGTCTAAATATGCAGGAGGGTTTTGTATACAATTCCACATATCGGCTAAATTCATTATCAATGGAGTACAATGCTGTGCAACAGCTTGTGATTCATCAAAACCTTTTTTAAGCTGTGCATTTATTGCATCTAACACACCTGCTTTTTCTAAACCCTTAAAAACCCAAAATGTTACTATCATAGCTCCTATTACTACCATAACATACCATTTTGATAATATACCATATACAAATATACCCATAGGGTTAGACAAAACCCTTTTAAATGCCATCATTGGCAAACGCAATACCTGTGTAAAAAAATCCCACAACATAGATTTCTCATAATTGAGTTACATATTCATATCATGATAAGCTTTTAAGATACTCAACACAAAATAAATCTTAACAAATTATGGATTATTAAAGACTTGAGATAGAAAAGCCACGATCAGTGTGAGTAGGAGAACGACCTCCTTGCAAGTAGGTCTGAAGAGAGCATCTGCGGATTGTGGTTGCGAAGCAATACAGTCTATGGATTAGTTGCGTAGCAACTACTTATAATTAATTTAGCATTGCTTCGCAATAATTTCATAAACTGGATCCCTAAGGAACCCCAACCGCAGATACTCTCCTGAAACTTCTATAGATGACTAGTTGTTACTGCAACATCTCCTTCAATAA
>CAZIGS010000134.1:0-3667 GCA_964538645.1 uncultured Rickettsiaceae bacterium | reverse complement strand
TATCTTTTTCTCAGGCACCAAGCCTTTTGTCATTAGTTGATAACAAATTTTCTGCGTAGTAGCAAAACTATATCTTTTTCTTTTTACACCATATCTAGAGATATGCGGATAATCATGACCTGCTATCAATCTACTAACTGTTGATGGTATTGCACCAGTAAGGGTAGGGAGTAAGCTTTGTGGAAAAGAAAAATCATCACTTTCGTTAATTTTGGATTTAGTAGTAGTTTCGTCATCGTCTTCTAACATGGTTTTTTTCAACTTTTTCTAGTTATTGTATATTATTTGTACATCAACAAAAAAGATTGTGCAACATTTTTTTGCCAAAATGCATTTTTTTGTTGCAAGTTATTTATATTTGAGTATTTAATAAAAGAACACGTAGCAAAAACTACGTAAAAAATATACTAAATTAGTAGTTAGTGGAGAATATGTTAAATGATATAAGTTTGTTATAACTTAAATAAAATAAAAAAAGATGCTAGAGACCTGAACCGCTAGCACCCTTGTTTTTGCACCTTTAATACTACCATATTTGGTAGTATTCCGCAAGCATTTTGGTCTCTATTTTACATAATTTTAAATATGGAGACTAATCATGCATAGTTTGTGTGATATTGGTGGTAATAATGCCACGCCAGTTACTTATAAAGAATTTACTGGCAACATTATCCCCAATTCCTGGTATAAAAAAATCACCACAGCCTCTGGAAAACCAGATTTAAGTTCAATTGCTATATTGGCTGAAATAGTTTATTGGTATAGACCTTCCAAAGACGGAACATCAAAATTTAAAGGGGATAGTTGGCAAACCTCTTATGACCATTTTGAGAAAAAATTTGGATATAACAGAGAGGCTGTTAGAAGAATTTTTGTAAAGCTTGAACAATTAAAACTATTACATAGAGAGTTTAGAACTATTGAATATAGAGGCCATAAGTATAATAATGTGCTTTTTCTTCATTTAAATAGACAAGTGTTATTTAATGAAAGCTTGAACAATAACGGAAAAGAGGAGGATAAAAAAATTTCTTCTCTGCTCCACAAATTTACTACCCCCTCTCCACAAAATTGTGGAGAACATATAGAAAAAGAGATTAAAAAAGAGAATAAAGAAAAATATAGATCTAATGAATCTAATTTTGTTTTAGAAATTTTTAAATCTAAAAACTCTAAACCGGAACTCAGAGCTGATTTTGGTACTATTGAGGAAATCATCACGCCGGAGACCAAACGGTTTCTGGGCAAGAAATTACTCGAGTTTCATCCATTATCTACATCTGATGCTGACAGACTATCATCTAAGTCAGGACGGGAGTTCAACTTGAATTTCATAAATCAGTTACTTTTAAAACTATCTTCCAAATATCCAAAACATCAATTTCCCAGTAAAGATGCTTTTATGAACTATATGGTAAAAGCTCTAGAAAATGAGATGCATCAGGTATGTAGAGTTAACAATACTGATTTTAAAATGGTAATTAATACTCATGAATCCAAGGATTTTATTGATCAAATCAACAGAGAAAAATACTTAAATGAAATTGAAAACACTAAAAGCACATCACCTGATGATATATTCAAAAGAAAAATAGCTGGAATTCTCAAACCAGAAAAATCTTATAAATTTCTAAAATCCTTCAAAAACTTCAGAATGGAAGATGCTACAATAAAATTTGAACTAAAATATTTGGTAGAACTTGATGAGTTTGATAAAAGAATTATATTAGAGCAAGCCAAATCAGTATATGAACAAAATACTGATAATAAGTTGCAGAACATTGAATTTTTCATAGATCCTAGTAGTAATTTTCCTACTCATCACTCAGTTACCAAGCCAAAGACAAACATAAGAACATCTTTACCAAATAATGTCTGGGGAAAGGTGAGGGAAGGGCTTATTGAAAGATATGGGGCTGGTGTAGATAAATCTTGGTTTAGTTGTTTGAAAGCTGATATAGACGAAAATACAAAAAAGATTGGCCTAGTCTCAAAATCTGAATTTATACGAGATTGGGTACAAACAAACTATTATCAAGCGATAGAATATATTACAAAAAAACTAGGATTTGAGTTTATAGGTCTTAGGTGCTAAATATTTGAGCATCTGTATGAAAAGTTGAATCTATAAGCTTTTGAACAGTAATTTGCACATTATTATACACAAGAAATGTGGATAACATTATATTGTTTTATATAAACATGGATAATTTAAATTTCTTTCAATAACAATATTTAATTGTAGGATTAGTAGTTTCAGAAAAAATTTTCATTTGATCTTTAGACAAAGGCTGTTCAGATTTAATTTCATCCTCATCAATAAATATGGTAGCTGATGTTAGAACATTTTTTGCCAGTTTACTTATGAACGATAAAATTGTGAAAAAGGATAGAAATGAAATTAGATGTTGAATTTTTTCCAATAACTAGTATATTTTTCTGTGGAAGTAGAAGTTAAAAAAAGCAAAGTTTTCAGTCAAAGTTACTTCATGTTATAAACTTTCATGCCTGAAATACAAATTTTTTTAATTTATTGAAAAATAGTGTATCTATAAAAGTAAGAGCAATAATATGATGATATTAGAACATCAAAAGAAATATATCCCTGGAGCTATGTCTGTAGTGGCTGGTCGCGTTAAAAATAGTGCCAGAACGATCCCGCAGCATTCTATTGAAGATTTGATACTCAAGTCTAATTTTCTAGAAAAAGCCCCTTTTTCACGTGTGAATCTTTCATATCGCTATGGAGCAAAAAACGATCTTAAAGTGTTATATAACCCTATTGATATGGAAATAGGGGATATTTTAATCTCTATAGAATTGGATATAAAAATTTTGCAATGGGCTGATTTATATAATCTAGACTTACTGCATGATATTTTTATGATTGGGGCTTTAGAATCATTAACACAACTTGGTAAAAAATATAAACTCCCAACTCAATTATTTATAGATGAGAGAAAAAAATATAGTAAAATTCCTTCCTCTATTGAAGAGTGTGAAAATTACGTAAAATTATCTGAAGATTGATTTGAATTATCATGTCTCATATTTCACATCATCTGCATCTTATGTATAATTAACAATATTCACAATATGGCTTTGCTAGATATTGATGATATATTCTTCCAATAAAACTCCTCTCTAATCCCCAACTTTTATCTCTCAATATTCCATATAGTGTTGCACTTCTTTTTTAAATAGGCAAAAAATCAGCTTTTTAAAATAAACTAAATAACCAAATCATAAATCTATCGATTTGTGTATATATTACTCAATTAAGAAATAATTTATGGATAGAAAATTAATTTCTTTGCTATTACAAAAATAAACATGTTAAAATGAACTAATTACTAAATAATTAATGAGTAGAGATAAATGGCACAAACTCCGACACAACCAGTACCTTCAGAGCAAAAAACAACCCCTAATAATCAATTATTATTTGCTGCTCAGACAGGTAATGTAGATCAGGTGCAAAAGGCTCTAAAAGATGGTGCTGACATAAATGCGAAAGATGCGGATGGTAATAATGTATTGAATCATTTAGCTGCATGGTATAGCAAGCAACCTAGCAAACCAGTTCCTTCTGTTAATGGGCCACGCGTGATTAAAGATCAAAGTCCACCTGACGATCCTGCGAGGGATAGTTGTAATGCAATACTGC
>CAZIGS010000133.1:460-3719 GCA_964538645.1 uncultured Rickettsiaceae bacterium | reverse complement strand
TCTACTTTTATCCAGGTTTCATTTGCTTTACCAGGTATAGCATCTATTTTTATACCAAAAGATGGGACAGCAAAACTATGGATTACATCAGCACCTGTAGTCAATATCCTAACAACCTTTCCCGCTGGCAAAACCACCCTGTTATCTACCTCTAAAAGCCTATGTTCACCTGGCTGAAGATCTTTCGTAGGCTTCATATAGCTATCAAACTCAAAATTGCCATTATCAGGGTAAGTATAATGCCAATACCATTGATACCCTACAACTTTAACAGTGAGATCAGCTTTAGGAGGATGTTCTACATAATATAAAATACGGAATGATGGTATTGCTATAATAACAAGTAAAATCACAGGTATAATGGTCCAAATAACCTCGATTAAAACATTATGTGTAAATTTATTAGGTACAGGATTAGTTCTTGCATTATATCTTATACAAACAAATGCGAGTAAAAACATTACAACAACAACTATTCCAGACATAATAATCATTAGAAATTCATGCAACCACTCTACCTGACCCATTACATCTGTTGCAGGAGCTTGGAAATTAATTTGCCATGGATGAGGGGCATCAGCATAAATATTACCAGCAAAAATTATAAGAAGAAATATTGATAAAAAACGTATCATTTTAATTAAGTTACCTATATCTATAATTTTGGTGGAGTTAAGAACATTACCTTTGAATACCAGAAGCATCGCCTGAATCACCATCAATAGATCTTCCTTTTTTCATATTATGCACTGGTGTATAATCAACAACATGAGTATAACGCGCACCATTTCTTACCAAAGTCTCTCCACATTCATTAACTGCCTTCCTACTGGTGGCAGAAAATTTATAAAGCACAGCTTCGGTTACATCATATAGGAACTTCCAAGATAATTCGAGCAATTCTTTTGCAGTAAGTTTGGGTATGTCAGATGCCTTATTTTTATCATATACACCTTGAGCGCTAGGGTCTCCAACTTTTAGATATTCAAAATTACCCTCTTTAAAACCTAAAATCTTACGTCTAAAAACAAAGGCTAATATCGCAACCAAAGCTGCAACCGCTATAAATTTTTCCATATCTTACACCTCACATTATACCGTTACTCATTGTAATATTTCCACAAAATTTAATCAAATTGTTTCAGTAATTTATGTTAATTTTGAATAGATATATCGACATTATATCACTCTTCTCCAGAATAAAAAATATTTGCTAGGAGAATATTAGAGGAATGTAAGAGATGTTGGTATAATTTGATACATTACGTCATCCTCTGGCGAAGACCAGAGGATCTATACTAATTAATGGGTCCTCGGGTCAGGGCCCGAGGATGACGATAAAATGAAAATACTCAATATAATGCTAAGCCGCGACCTAGGAGGAGTACAACAATCATTTTTAGATTATAGTAAAATGCTAAAAATGGAAAAAATCGATGTTCTAAATATCACAAGCATAGGAGCAGAAATAAATGATAGCATCACTCCAGATTATAGACTGATTAACCTTGGAAACTGGGATTTTATATCTATCCGGAGGCTAAAATCTATCATTCACAAAGAAAAGCCAGATGCGATTATCGCTCATGGTGGAAGAGCTACAAAATTTGCTCTAGAAGCCAAGAAAGTTAACCTACCTATCATTGGCATAATACATAGCGATAAGCTAAAATGGGTCGATAAATGCGATCATATAATAGTTCTTACAAATGCTATGAAAAAGAAATCTATTGAAGCTGGTATTGACGCTTCAAAACTTACTTTGCTTCCTAATGCAATTGATCTTTCTATATGTAAAAAATCAGACAAAGATGAGCCATATAAACCACCAGTTATTGGTACTATGTCTAGATTTGTACCCAAAAAAGGACTTGATGTTTTTCTAGAAAGTTTGAGTATTCTTAAAAAAGAAGGAGTTCAGTTTAAGGCAATTATAGGAGGGGGTGGTGATGAAGAGCAGAGCTTAAAAGCTCTATCCAAAGAACTTGGGTTAGACCATTATGTAGAATTTATCGGTTGGGTTAAAGATAAAGCAGCATTTTTTAACAAGCTAGATATATTTTGCTTACCTTCTCTTAATGAACCATTTGGTATAATTTTACTAGAAAGTATGGCTTACAAAACCCCTGTCATTTCCACTAAAACCGCAGGACCCGTGGAAATATTACAAGATAAATTTGACAGTTTACTTGTTGACGTAGGTTCAGCAGAGCAAATGGCTGATTCTATTAAGCGTTTACTAGATGATGAAATATTATCTAACAAGCTCGTATCAAATGCTTTATTGACAGTAAAAGAGAACTATGATACTAGCGTTGTAAGCAAAAAATTATCAAATCTTTTAAACAATATTATCAAAAAATCATGAAATTAAATATCACCAAACTAGATTCTGGCCTGCATGTAATCACATATAAAATGGCCGAGGTAAAATCTGTTGCAATAAATCTTATCACGCGAGTTGGTGGTAGGTTTGAAACCATAGAAGAAAATGGCATTTCTCATTTTCTAGAACATATGGCGTTCAAAGGAACCAATAGAAGAACAGCGAAACAAATAGCAGAAGAATTTGATTCTATAGGTGGTCAGTTCAATGCTTACACCTCTAAAGAACATACAGTATATCATGCAAAAGTATTATCAGAAAATACAGAAACTGCTATGGACATCATTGCTGACATAATTCAAGACTCCAAATTTGATGAGGCTGATATAAAAAAGGAATATGATGTAATATGTCAAGAAATAGCACAGACAATTGATGATCCAGACTCACTAGCATATGAAAAACTATACGAAGTTGCTTATCCAAATCAACCTTTTGGACGCTCTATTTTAGGCACTCCTGACTCTATTGCCAAATTTGGAGCTCAGGATTTCAAAAAATATATTGATGGGCATTATTATAATGATAATTTGTTTTTATCTTTAGCTGGAGATGTAGATCATGACAAAATTGTTAAAATGGCCAATAGATTATTCCAACATAAATCTGGAAAAAAACAGATTCACGAACCTGCAAAATACAATGGTGGCAAATCTATAATAGAAAGACAAAATTTAGAGCAAAGCACAATTATAATGGCTTATGAAAGCGCGGCACATTTGCCTAAGAAAGAATTTTACCACGCAAAAATACTGTCTCTAATTTTAGGTGGCGGCATGTCCTCTAGATTATTCCAACGTATACGCGAAGAACTTGGTCTTTGTTACTCTACATATGCTTATAATGGAAGTTACAGCGATACTGGCTTATTTT
>CAZIGS010000133.1:0-450 GCA_964538645.1 uncultured Rickettsiaceae bacterium | reverse complement strand
TAGCACAAGTAGCAAAATTGATGCTTGAAGAAAAAGATAAAATTATAGGCAATATAAAAGAAGAAGAACTGGCCAGAACTAAAGCTCAAATAAAGGCAAGTATTGTGATGGCTGAAGAAAAATCTGGATATAAATCAGAAGAAATCGGCAAGTCCATTGCTATTTTTGGAAAATACGAACCTCCTGAAAAGACTTTGGAACACATCAATGCTACCACTACACAGGATATCAAAAATATTGCTGAGAAAGTTTTCTCATCAAAAATGAGCCTGTCTGTTGTTACGGATAAGAAGGATAGATTGGATTTTTTGAGTTATACCAAGTTGCAATCATAAACTTGGTATTAGCAAGATAAGAGTCTTTCATCCAGAACAAATCACATAATCCCTGCGGCCCTTATCAGGGAGGGTTTGTATCATCACAAGTTTTGTGTCATCCCAGCGAAAGCGG
>CAZIGS010000132.1:0-3811 GCA_964538645.1 uncultured Rickettsiaceae bacterium | reverse complement strand
AAAGTTAAAGGTAAATGGGCTTATTTATACAGAGCTTTAGATAAATGGGGTAATACCATAGACTTTTATTTATCTTCAACAAGAAATATAGGAGCTGCTAAAAGATTTTTAGGTAAAGCTCTTAAGTCTATACCAAAATATGATCATCCTGCATCTATCAACACTGATAAGAATCCTACATATATTAAGGCAATTGAAGAGCTTAAAGCTGAGGGTAAATGTAGCGAAGACACTGAGCATAGACAAGTAAAGTATCTAAATAATATAATAGAATCTGATCATGGAAAGCTAAAAAGGCTTATAAAACCAACATTAGGTTTTAAGTCTTTAAGAACTGCATATGCTACGATTAAAGGATTTGAGTTATTTCGAATGTTTAAGAAAGGGAGATTTGAGATTTGGAAATATGGCAAAGGAATTTTTGGTGAAATTGACATTATTACTAGAAATCTTCTTGCCTGCTAAAAAACCATAACAAAATAGGAAAAAATTTAACAAACTCAAAATTTGCAACAGGACCGTTCATATCATGCTTTTTGATGTCAAGATTTTGTTTTATGATAATCACTCGGATATTTTGTCTGATTAGTTCATTTATGAGCTCAATTACTTCAGCAGTGCTTCTACCAAGTCTACTCAGCTCCGTTACAATTAATGTATCTAAATCTAGTAATTTTTCCAAAACTTCATCAATTCTTCTTTGCTTAGTAGTTTTTCTAGAAGATGTTTGAATTTACCACTCATTTGGGGTATTTTAATTGGTACAGCAATATTTTTATATGTCTTATTGGATGGATTTGACTTAGGAGTAGGAATTTTATTTCCATTTGCACCAAGTGATGAATGTAGGGATAAAATGATGAATTCCATTGCTCCATTCTGGGATGGGTTGAAGTGACATCTAAAACTCTGATCTATAAGGGCTTTCAGGAGATTGGATGCAACTTTCCATTACTCCGATAACCGACACCTATATCAGGAGGAGATTATCTAGGAGATCATTTATGCGTTTTAGATAATTATAACGCAATTTATCATTTTAATTAGTATTTCAAATGCCTTATAGAATAGATACAAATAGTAATACAATACTCTTAACAGGTTTTTCTAATGATTTAAGTGTCGTTTCAAATCAAAATATAACGAAAGTTACTTTAGCAGCGCCACAATTTACTCAGGAAGAATTTGGTCTTACGCTAACTCAAATTTTTAGCATAGAAAATTCTACCGTAACAAGTTTAAGAGTAAATGGTGGTAATCCAAGTATCTCACATTTAATTGAGACTTTAAAATTAAGTTCTACTATTAGCAGTTTAGAATTATATAGAGTGAATATCGGTACAATTGGCGCAATACTTCTAGCCAATGCTATACAAGTAAATTCTTCTATTACAAATTTATTTGTGTGGGAATGTTCTATAGCAAGTTCCTTAGAATTCGACTCAAAAGGAAAAGATGGTATATATGCACTCGCTGATGCTTTAAAAGTAAATAATACGATTAAAATAATAGATTTATCATGGAATAATTTAGGAGATGAGGGGGCATGCTATTTAGCTAATTCCCTAATTGCCAATAACTCTCTAAGAGGGTTAGTGATTGAATCAAATGGGATTGATAATCTTGGCGCTGCAGCAATAGCGAGCGCTTTATTAGTAAATGCTAGTCTTGAGGCTTTGTATCTAGGTAATAATAATATAGGACCCATAGGCGCTGGAGCAATTGCTGACAGTTTAAAAACTAATACTGCGCTAAAGTCTCTATATTTAGGAAATACCCATATTGGAGCAAATGGCGCTAAAAAAATAGGTGAAGCTTTAAAAATCAATACAACACTTGTACTTTTAAATTTAGGAGATAACAGGGTAGAAACAGAAGGAGTTATCGCATTAGCAGAAGGAATGAGAAAAAATACTACTCTTGAATGTTTTACTATGTCCCAGATGGTATGCAATTCAGACAAGAATCAAATTATTGCAGCTGCTTTGCATGATAATTATACTATTAATTCCCTAGCCTTTCAAATCCCATTTGATAGAGCTTTTGCAGAACAAACAGCAAAAAGATGTGAAGCTAATAGAAAAACAATATGGAAGTTTGACGAACTAGATTTAGACCTTCAGTGTGAAGAATTTTTAGTTATGATTTCTCATGCGGCTCCAATAACACGTGCTATAGCAGGCAATGTAATTACTGCTGAGCAAATGCATGAAGCTATATATAAAACAGTAATTTTTGGAGAGAAGATATCTCTTATAAAAGATATAGATTTACAACAAATTTTTGATGCTCTAATACTTCAAAATCCTGAATTAATCCAGAGAATAATTAAATCTGGTACTCATAAGTTATTTGGGTTTAATCCTGATCAATATTTTCAAATAGATGAGCTAATATTAGAACAACATTTTGAATTATCTTATGTAATGCTAGAAGATAAATCTCAAAGAGATTATGACAAATTATTCAAAGCTCTCACTCTTGCTAGAAACTTGTCTAATGATCCAATCAATCAACAATTCTTAGATGGAATTTGCAAAAAAGTTATAAGTAGCTTAGATAAAAACAACCCTGAATATACAAAATTAGCTTTGGCACCTAAGAATCTTAAATTAGTCCAATTATTAGCAGATAGTGATTTTGCTTTATCCGATGATAGCATAAGACAAATAAAACATCTTAAGGATAATAGTTTTGAACTAGGAAACGAACTAAGAGCAATCTATAATCACTGGTTAGAAGAACATAATTTACCTAGCATCGATCCCGATACACACACAAATGTTTGGGAGATGTATCAAAATTTACTAGGATTTCAAGCAATAGGATTTGGACAGGATAATATTGTTTAACCTATAAATTTTCCTTATAGCGGGTGAGTAGGTCAATGGAACTTCCCCATCAGCCTCTCTCAGAACCGTACGTGACACTCTCGCGTGATACGGCTCCCATCATGCAAATGCTCCAATCATTCCTAATTTCCAATGTGCAAATAAACATGACTTCTTTTCCATTATCTTTTGGATAATAATTGTTGCCCTAGTTTTACCTCTCTTCAGCTTCTTGTACTTACGTATTGCCCACTTTACTAGTGTCATATTAAAATGCCTGAGCACGGGATAGAGTGCTGAAGGTGTATAGCCTCAATAATATTCAAGCCATCCTCTAAGGATAGTATTTGAGGTTTTCCTAGAAACGGGACATTTTTTCACGCTTGCTTCTAGAAGCCCGTTTGTATATACCTTGTGTGAGCAACCTCTATTTTAAAATTAGATCTGCAATTATGCTGCAGCCCTTATATATTGAAGGTTTTCCTGCTCTCACTTTTTTCATCAACATTATCATTATCGATTTTTACTCTTTTTAGTAGTAACAACAACTACTTGATCTAATACATTAACAAGCCTTGTGATCATTGATTCTGGAGTGGGTAAAGCTGTCTCTACTCTAAACTCATACTTACCTACAAGGCTTATATGAAGCCAAGCTACAGGAGATAATCTAGCAACTTGTTTGGCTCGTTCTAGCAGGTTATTATTGATACAATACTCATATATCTTGGAAAGCAGGTAGGCGTTATAAAATATTATGCATAAAGCAATAAATCTTGCACATTCATTATTTATTACAAGCTCCAGTTCTGTTTTTCCAGTAAATTTTCTACCAGCTACTTTTAGAATAGCAGATTTAATCTGATGGTAAGATTCTCCACGATTAAGTGACCTATGTACAGTTTTTCTCATGTTTTCATCATCAATATAATCAAGTATATACGGCTCTGTTGCAAATTTTGAGTTTGTTAAATTTTTTC
>CAZIGS010000131.1:0-3864 GCA_964538645.1 uncultured Rickettsiaceae bacterium | reverse complement strand
CTATCAATATAGATCACGAAATTATATCATTTTCTACCAAAATTGGTGGTCGACATCGTATATTGAATTTAGCTGCAATATTGCTTATTTGTAAAATATTAGAATTGGATCTCAAAGTTGCTGCCACAAATTTTGTCAATTTGGAAGAACCAAAAGGAAGAGGGCAAGTTAGGAATATTTTATATAATGGTAAATCATGTGTAATTATAGATGATGCATATAATTCAAATCCTTTTGCTGTAAAGGAATCACTTGCTCATTATAAAAATATAAACCATAAATATAAAATAGCAATCTTGGGCGATATGCGAGAGCTGGGTGAGAAGGAAATAGAATATCATACAAATCTTTTGCCAAGCATAATTGATTCTAAAATTGATAGGCTTCATACCGTAGGAACTCTTATGTATGAACTACATAAAATATTACCAAATGAAATAAAGGGAATGCATTTTGCTGATTATCAAGAGCTAATTAATAATCTAAATGCAGTTATAGATAGAGATATGATGATTCTATTAAAAGCATCAAAAAGCATGAAGCTTTGGTCATCTGTAATGGATGTTCTACTTGAAACAGAAATAAAGGTATAAAATGTTATATAATCTTCTTCTACCATATGTTACACAGTCTCATTTAGCGAATCTGATGCATTATATTACTTTCCGTAGCATGCTTGCTATGATTGTAAGCATGAGCTTTGTATTTATCTTTGGTTCAAGCATAATAGCTAGATTAAGAAAGCTTCAAAAATTTGGGCAACCCATTAGAGAAGATGGCCCAGAAACTCATGCTAGTAAAGCAGGAACACCTACTATGGGTGGATTGATGATCCTTGGAGGTATAGTTACCGCCACATTATTATTGACAGATTTAAGATCAGTATATGTATGGACAGCCTTATTTGTGATGTTTGGCTATGGTATTCTTGGTTTTATGGATGACTATTATAAAGTTACAAAAAATAACACCAAAGGCGTTCGTGGAAAGATGAAATTACTTGTGCAGTTTTTGATAGGCTTGATCGCTTGTTATGTCATTCAAACCCAGGCTCATGAAGCTCATCAGTCTCACTTGGCTGTGCCATTTTTTAAGAATATATTATTAGATGTAGGCTATTTTTACTTGCCTTTTGTATCTTTTGTTATTGTTGGTTCATCAAATGCTGTAAATTTAACAGATGGTTTGGATGGCCTTGCTACAGTTTTGATAGCGATAGTGGCTGGTTGTTTTTGTATTATTACATATTTAGTAGGTAATGTTATTTCTGCTAATTATTTGCAAATAATTTATGTGCCTGATGTTTCTGAAGTTACGGTATTATGTAGCGCAGTTGTTGGTTCATGTCTCGGGTTTTTGTGGTTTAATGCGCAGCCGGCTGATGTTTTTATGGGTGATACAGGTAGTCTAGCATTAGGTGGTCTGCTTGGTACTATAAGTGTTATTACAAAACATGAATTAGTTTTAGCTATAGTAGGTGGCGTTTTTGTGTTAGAAACTTTATCAGTAATAATTCAAGTTTATTACTTCAAATTGACAGGTGGCAAGAGATTCTTTAAAATGGCACCGATACATCATCATTTTGAGAAATGTGGATGGAAGGAATCCAAAGTAGTAATAAGATTTTGGATAGTTGGTATTATATTTGCTCTAATAGGACTTTCTTCGCTAAAATTGAGATAGTACCAAGTTCCGAAATTAACCGTACAAAAGGAATTTTTCATGGAGCTTCACGTACTCACCTATTAAGTATAGGCTGCGGGCGTTCACCAATCAAATTCCATTTGTTCAATTTAATTTGGGACTTGGTATACTATATAAATAAAAAGAGGATATGATGAAACCATCAGAAATTGATGCTATAAATAACAAATATTTTGGTGCTTTTCCAAGGCTTGAATTTAAGCGCGTTAAACTGCGTGAAGTCAGGAATGAGGATGCTGCAGCATATTATAATTACATAATGCATCCTAAAGTTGCAAGATTTGTACCCGTTGATTGCTGGCAAAATTCTTTAGAATCAGCAGAGCAGCATTTGAAATATTGGCGTAATCATTTCATACACCAAAGCGGAATATGTTGGAGTCTTGCTGATATTAAAACTGACGAGATGATAGGTTCTGTGACATTAACAAGACTTATGGCAATTCAGCGTAAAGCTACCTTGAGTTATGATCTCAATTATGATTATTGGGGCCAGGGTCTAATGAGAGAAGCTCTAGAAGGGGTTATGAAATTTGCTGATAAGCATTTAGAATTACTTAGAATATATGCATGTGCAGCAGTTAGCAATGAGCGTTCACGTAAATTACTCTATCATTTAGGCTTTGAGCATGAAGGTGTTATGAAGAAATATGATGTGCTAGAATGGCAGCATGAAGATTTTGACTCATTCGCTAGGGTTAGGTGAGATGTCATTGCGAGACGAATTACAGAGCATTATACGGCGTAATTTGTCAAAGCAACCCAGTATATGAGATTGTTGCGTAGCAACGCTTTATTAAAATTAGAATTGCTTCGCAATAAATAAACTACTAGATTGCTTCTGGTCCACAATCCGCAAATGCTCTCTTGTGTACCCTCGCAATGACTAGAGGAACCTTATGACAGCCACTATCGGAAATATTCTTATTATATCATCAATAATTTTTGGATTTTGTAACCTATTTACAAAAAGCAAAATCTTCTATTTGGTACAAGCAAGCTTAGTAATTCTTTCAGTAATTCTGCTTCTTATAGCTTTTGTGACATCTGATTTTTCTGTACAAAATGTTTTGTTTTTTTCTAGTACAGTCAAGCCACTATTATATAAAATTGCAGGACTTTGGACTAGTCATAGCTCTTCTTTAATTTTTTGGGCGGGTATGTTATCAGTAGTTACAATCATATCTATTATTTATGAAAAAGATCATACTATATCTAAAATAAACTCTAAGATTTTCGGTGGTTTTTTATCAATAATGATGTTCTTGATATATTGGACTGCCAATCCATTTATTGCAGTTCCAAACCCTCCTAAAGAAGGGCTAGGTTTGAATCCCGTTTTACAGGATATAGCGGTATCAATTCACCCGCCAATGTTATATTTGGGTTATGTTAGCTATATTGTACCATTCTCATATTGTCTAGCTATGCTTATTATAGGCAAACTGGAAAAAACATATCTTGAAAAATGCCTATTATTTTCCAAAATAGGGCTATTTGCTTTGACTTCTGGTATCGGGCTTGGTAGCTGGTGGGCTTATCGAGAGCTTGGTTGGGGAGGTTATTGGTTTTTTGATCCTGTGGAAAATATTTCCCTAATGCCTTGGCTTATAGGGATAGCTTTGCATCATTGTCTACTTATTTCTAGTAAGAATCAGGAAATGACTAGAGCTAGTATTTTATTAGGATTGCTAAATTTTCTTCTAATAATATTCGGTATGATGGTAGTAAGATCTGGAATATTATTATCGGTACATTCTTTTGCTAATAATATTAGTGGAGGAATATATATTATTGTTGCCTTCATTATTTCTATTCTATCAATATTTGGAATATATATTACTAGGATTGATAATATAGTAATCCCAAGCGATAGCAGTGGATTGCCGGGTCGTGCCTATGCTACTCCTCGCAATGACTGTTGGATTTTTTATGGAACAACCATTCTATGTTTAGCTGCTTTATCTATATTTATAGGTACTATATATCCAGTTATATATGAGCTTATATTAGGTTATAATATTTCTATAGATAATGGCTATTTCCATGTTGTTTTCCTACCGCTTGGAGTAATAATTACTATATTATCTTTACTGATGATTTGGATAAATAGGTCAAGGCGGAATGTAGCTATGATAGTTAGCCATGCTGGAATAGGGT
>CAZIGS010000130.1:0-3870 GCA_964538645.1 uncultured Rickettsiaceae bacterium | reverse complement strand
CTTCAAGCTATATTATGTATTTAGTGATGATTCATCAGGCTTAGAAATGACACCTAGAAAAATTAGTGATTTAGGAGTACATCATAGTACCGCTAGAACATTCACACTATTCCCAGATGCAATGAAATCTACACAACATGCTGGAGTTGCCGTGCCTTGCGTTGGATCTCATGATGATTATATGTTTGACGGTTCGAACTAAATGATAAAACACTGATAAATAATAATAGGCTCACAACCAGTGGAGCCTATTATTTATCCGCAGAAATTTTGAGTTGGAATTTCTATTTGGATTTTCTAGTTTTTGTAAAAAATCTCTTGTATAAGTAATTCTGTTCGTATAGATTTGTTCTCGTCTAGAAATCGAGGTACGTATGATCATACATATAAGCAGTTTTACATTTAGTGGTGTGGATATTATCGATGTTGATGTCCAAGTGCAAATAATTTCTGGGATGCCTGCCTTTACAATAGTTGGCCTCGCTGATAAAACCATAGGAGAATCGCGTGAACGTGTAAAGGCAGCTCTAGCTTCTATCGGTCTAGCACTCCCTGCAAAACGTATTCTTGTTAACCTAGCTCCAGCTGATCTTTTAAAAGAAGGAAGTCATTTTGATCTACCTATTGCATGCGCAGTTTTAACAAGTATGGGAATTTTGCCAGCAGAGGATATGGCTTCATATTTAGTAGGCGGCGAATTGTCTCTAGATGGCTCTATTCTACCTATTTCTGGAATATTGCCAGCCGCTATTGGAGCGACTCAGCGTGGAAAAGGCCTGATATGCCCGTATGCTAACGGAAAAGAAGCTGCATGGTCAGGAAATGACTCTGTAATAGCTCCTCACAACTTAATAGCGCTGGTAAACCATTTTAAAGGCACTCATATTTTAAAACGCCCTGAAGCCACATTAGACCAAAAAGCTCCATCCTATGCTGACATGTCTGATATCATAGAACAAACAGCTGCAAAAAGAGTTTTAGAAATTGCCGCATCTGGAGAGCATAATTTAATTATGTTTGGCCCACCAGGAGCAGGAAAATCTATGCTAGCCCAAAGATTACCAGGCTTACTTCCAGAAATGTCTGCAAGAGAAATATTAGAATGTAGCGCTATTTCAAGCATAGCAGGCTTAATAGAGGACGGAAAATTAACAAGTTCTAGACCATTCAGAAGTCCTCATCACACAAGCTCACAAGCTGCAATGGTAGGTGGAGGAGTTGGAAAAAAAGTCAAGCCAGGAGAAATTTCATTAGCACATAATGGAGTTTTATTTTTGGATGAATTACCAGAATTTCCACCAAATGTGATAGAGTCCCTTAGGCAACCTATCGAGAATGGCAAAGTATTGATCTCTAGAGCTAATTCTCATGTAACATATCCCGCTAAATTTCAATTAATTGCTGCTATGAATCCATGCAAATGTGGCTATTTAGGTGATGAAAATCGAGCATGTTCACGCTCACCAAAATGTGGAATTGATTACCAAAACAGAGTCTCCGGACCTATTATGGATCGGTTCGACCTAAGCATAGAAGTACCATCTATGGATTTTAATACATTAAAGCAACCTGATAATACAAAAGAAACATCAAGCCAAATAAAAGAGCGAGTAATCAAAACAAGACAAATTCAGCTAGAAAGATATGATGGATGTGGTATAACTACGAATGCAAGATTGGATGGACAGTTATTAATTGACCATGCAATGCCGGTTGATGGTAGTATAGAATTACTAAATAATGCAGCTAATAAATTCAAATTCTCAATGCGAGCATATAATAGGATATTGCGTGTCGCACGCACTATTGCTGACATGGAAGCTGCAAAAAACGTAAGGCAAATACATATTGCAGAAGCGTTAAATTATAGGCAATTAGGTTATGGTCAAAATGGGTAATTACGAAGAATTAATTTATATAATAAAAGAATATAGCAACAATATATTTGTCCGCGTATATTTATTGGCGCAAATATTGTCTAGACTTATAATTTCTATTTGGGCAATTAATGAAGAACATATAACAGCTTTAGATATGCCCTCTATATTTATTGCAGGATTTGCTTCAGACATTATCTCTACATTCTTTGCTGTACCTTTCATTGTACTCTTGCAAAGAATAAAATATTGCCGCTTTGTAGGGCATTTATTATTTAGTATTTTTATAGTTTTCACTTTATTAGCTCAAATATTATTTTGGGATGAATTTACTACTAATTTCAACTTCATAGCAGTCGATTATTTGGTATATACTCATGAAATTTTTGGCACATTAGTAGAATCATTGCCAATATATTATATATTAGCAGCTACTGTGCTATTATCAGTCATAGTCAGTGTTATTATTTATAAATACTCCAACAAATTCTCTACTCCAAGCTATAGGCTTTTAATAGCAGGTTTTATAGCCGCAGTCACAATAGGACGCATATATAATTCAGCAGAATTCGGACCAACTAACAACAGTTTTGCTCATGAGATCAGTAAGAATGGCCCATATGAATTTGTCTATGCTTATTTAAATAATAGCTTGGATTATACAAAATTTTACCCCGTAATTAGCTCAAATGAAGCTCTTGAATTTGCACGTTCTAAAGTAAAAAATGAAGGATTATTTTTAGATGATAATAGTTTAAACAGAAATATATTTGGCCATGGAAGTTTAGAAAAACATAATATAGTAGTTATTATGGTAGAGAGCCTCAGTGCAGAATTTATGACATATTTTGGTAACAAAGAGAATATTACACCAAACCTTGATAAAATTGCGAATGAGGGAATGTTATTTACCAATCTATACGCAACAGGTACCAGAACTGTACGAGGTCTTGAAGCTCTAACACTAGCTATGCCACCACTACCAGGCTCATCTATAATACGAAGATTAGATAATAAGAAATTATTCACAATAGGGGTACCATTTCGTGAAAATGGATATGCACTCGACTTTATTTATGGAGGCTATAGCTACTTCGATAATTTAGAGAATTATTTTGGTGGCAATCATTTTGCAATACTAGATAGAAGTGATTTATCAAGCAATGAAATAAGTTTTAGTAATATTTGGGGGGTATCTGACGAAGATATTTTGAATAGAGCATTAAGGAAATTTGACGGGCATTATAAAAATCACAAACCATTTTTATCTATAATAATGACTACCAGCAACCATAGGCCTTACAATTTCCCAGAGGGAAGAATAGACCTACAATCTGGTACTAGCAGATCAGCCGCAGTAAAATATACTGATTATGCGATAGGAAAATTCATTGAGGATGCGAAAAAGAAACCTTGGTTTTCTAATACTATATTTGTCATTGTAGCTGATCACTGTGCTGCTAGCGCTGGTAAAACAAAATTACCTGTAAATAAATATCATATTCCGCTAATCATATATGCTCCATCTATAGTAAAACCTAGCTTAAATAATAATCTGGCGAGCCAAATAGATATAGCCCCAACGATATTGGGATTTATGAATTTCACCTATAATAGCAAATTTTTAGGTGTAGATTTACTTTCTAACAATCCTAATAGAGCTTTTATTTCAACATATCAACTACTAGGATATTTAAAAGATGATATTTTGGTAGTGTTAGCACCTAATTCCGGCCCTATTTCCTATAGAATTGAAGGCAAAGAGCAAAAGCTTATAGAAGCTCCTGAGAATATTATTAATGAAGCAATATCATACTATCAAGCTACATATGAATTATTCTCCAAAGGCAAAATGAAGAATGATCTGTAGTATGTCGTTTAAAACGACATACTCCCAGAGGCTACTATAACCCCTGTGTCTCGTGTCATCCTCAGCCTCTTAGTCGTCATCCTCGGCCCCTTAGTCGTCATCCTCGTGCTTGACACGAGGACC
>CAZIGS010000129.1:0-3963 GCA_964538645.1 uncultured Rickettsiaceae bacterium | reverse complement strand
ATATCTCAAACCTATATTAAAAATGTCAGAAACTCAACCATTCTGGGACTTCCCAACTATAAAGCTTGGCTCTACTAGATTTGAGGATTTATAATTTAAAGCCTATAGGCGCCTCTTCCTCAGAACAAATAGCAATAGCTTTAAATAATGCTCCCATTTTATCCACATCCATTAGCCTTTTATATTGAGCTTGAAGTAACGAAGATAAATCAGGGTTAGATTTTTTCAAAGAGTTAAGCCTAATATTTATACCACAATTTTCTAGTAATTTTCTTTGAGAGATAGTACCAAACACATACAAACCAGATGAGGCTTTTTTCAAAGCGTAAAAATCCACATGAGCTGATAGATCAGCTTCACCAAGTGAAGTTAAAATATTTGTATATTTATGATTTTTTAGAGCCTGCAAAGTAGAGTTATATTGATTTTTTGTTCTATGGTTCGGCTCAATATCATAACCATAATCTATTATCAAAGCAGCCCCTTTATTGAGTACTATATGAGCATGAATCTCTTCTATAATTTTTATAGATTCGGGTGATTTCTCCAATATAGCCCCTTCTAGAGCATTTGGATGCTCCGAGGATAATATGTTATTCAACTCAAAATCTACGTTTGTAAGAGCAAATTCTAGAGGTTTTTTTTCTTCCCTAAATACTAATATTTTTTCTTTCCAAATACCATTTTGCTTTTCATATTGTTTTATTGGTAAAGCATCAAAAAATTCATTCGCCAATATAATAGTGGGATGTTTAGAAACTTCGTGGATAGCTTTTATCCATTTTATTTTTTTATCATCAAATTGCTTCAAAATTGTTTTTTGAGTTTCTACAAGAATTGGATTAATATCGATAATCCAGATATCCAATGCGTCATAGAATGCTTTATCAGTTTTTGCAATCCTAAGTAAATCGCGCATAAGTATCCCTCTACCAGCGCCATATTCTAGCAAATTGCATTTGGAAGGTTTGCCTAATTTATACCAGCTGTCTATACACCAAATACCTAGCATTTCCCCAAATAATTGAGATATCTCAGGAGCTGTAATAAAATCCCCATTTGCCCCTAATGGCTGTTTAGATCTATAGTATGAGGAGCCTAATTTGCTCATAGCAATTTGCATAAATTCATCTATAGGAATAGACGATTTTTCTTCTATAATTTCTCTTATTTCTTGACGGACCGACATGCGCTTCTCAAATAAAAATATGTTCCAAGTATTAATGTAGGAATAGATAATAGCTGCCCCATAGTGATACCAGAAACTACAAAACCTATTTGGATATCTGGCTCACGGAAAAATTCACAAAATATTCTAAAGCTTGAGTAAAATATGAGAAAGACTCCTATATTATAACCTGTCTTATGAAGTTTTTTTGATGCAAAATACATTATTAGAAGCAGCAATACACCTTCTAACGATGCTTCGTAAAGCTGGCTTGGATGGCGGGGGAGCCCATCACTATCAGGGAAAATCATAGCCCATGGTACGTCAGTAACTCTTCCATATAATTCACCATTTATAAAATTTGCAACTCTCCCAAGAAAAATAGCAAAAGGAGTAACTATGGCAGCTAAGTCCATTAGTTTAAAATATTCTATTTTATGAATTCGACAAAATATATAGCTAGCTAAAATAAAACCAGCAAAACCTCCATGGAACGACATGCCACCTTTATAGGTTTGGAATATTTCTGATGGGTTTTCCAAATATTTTAGAGGATCGTATATAAGCACGTAGCCGGACCTCCCACCTATAATAATACCTAGTACAACATAAGTAAAAAGCGTATCTAGATGTTTTTTTGTAATATTTAAAGAATATTTTTCAGAAATTTTTCCTGCGTAAAATAAACCTCCAAAAATACCTACTATATATGATAGGGCGTACCAATAAATGGAAAATGGGCCTATAGTAATTGCTACTGGGTCTATGGATGGAAAAGTGATCATTTATTTTGTACCATTTTTATTATGAGAAATGCTCTTTTATACGGAGCTATTGTATTGATTTTAATCCATTTACTTAAGGGCCATTCTGCACCAGACTTCAATTGACACCATGCAAATATTCCAATTTTATTCAAATTATCTTTCATATATTCCTTCTCTGTTATATCACAAATTTTTCTTACAATTATAGAGAATTCATCTATATACCTCATCTTTGAAGAGTAAGAATATTTTTGATAAAAATGCTTTGCAATTGCCTTATAATCCCATTTATCGAAACCATCACCTGGCATTGTAACTGATTCATTCTTAATACCAGTTTCATACCAATATATAAGCAAATTCCCCCAACCAATCTGATAGGCAATAATATCAGCTATGCTTACAGTCTCCGCTGTAAATTGTAACTTTTTTTCAAAAAATAATTCTTGGGACATCTTAGATATAACACTAAACAATTTTTCATAAGATAGAATAATTTCCTGAGTAAGTTTCGAATTTAAAGTTGGCTTATTCATGTTGTTGCATCATTTTCGCCAATCTGAATTTTGGACCCATTTTTCAAATTTTGCTCGTTCTTTTTTCTCTTCTTCATTATCTATTATTCCTGATTCATCACTATTATTAAATTCTTCTATTGTTGTAGCAAGAGTGGGAAGTCCAATAGATTTTCTATACTCGTCAACCAATAGTGGATCTTTCAAACATGAAGCCTGCCAACCATTTTTGCTAGGCTCTAGCTGGGTTCCGTATAATTGACCTCTTCCTTCATATCGCTCTATACGGTCATAAATACTCGCATATTGATATGCAACATCCTCTCCCTCCTCTAGGAGGGCTTTTATAGCAAGCGCAGCTTCTTTCATTTGCATTTTTTGCTCTATTGCATGAATTGATATCATCCACGCAGCTTCGAAAGCTTCTTTGCTGTGCTTGGATGGTTTTGGCCATCCATATTTAGATAGGAAATCTAACAGATAGGCTAGGTTATCCTCATGAATTTTTTTCATCAATGGATGATAACCAAATTTTGTTAGAACTCCCTCTTTCACTAAGTCTTTTCTTACTTTTAAATCCAATTCTACTAATTGGATAAGTTTGTTTAATTCAGAAGTTGGGATTTTTTTCATTGAGGTTATTCACTTAACACATCATTAATAATAGTTTTTTGCTTTAAAGCCTCTAGGCTCAATTTATCTTGCAATTGAGAAAGTTCATAAAGAGCTTTCCATAAAGCCCAACCGCGCGCCCTATCCCATGTATCATCATCCAAATCCATATGTTGCTTAAATATTCTTCTAGACTCATTTTTAAAAAATGTCCAGGCTATTGTTAAATCACAAGCAGGATCGCCAATACCCATACAGCCAAAATCAATTACTGCGCTAAGATGATTATCTTTTACTAAAATATTGCCACTTGCTACATCGCCATGAACCCACACCGGGTCTTTGTTCCATGTGGAACTTATAGCTTTATCCCACAAAAACATGGCTGCTTTTCCATCAATAAAACACTCGAGCTCTTTTATATATTTTCTTACATCTTTGTCATAAAAGGATGTATGGCTACCTCTAAAAAAATTGTGAAGCCCCGCACCTGGCGCACCACTTATATCGACCTTATGTAATTCTTTTAAAAATTTCGTTAAATCTGAAACTATATTCTCCAATGTTTTGTCATCTAAAGTTAAACTATTTGCACTTTCACCATCAAGCCAACGATAAATTGACCAATTCCACGGATAGTCTTTTGATGGCTGACCTATAGCAATAGGCTCAGGGATAGAAAATGCTAAGTGTGGACCGAGTAAAGGCAACCAGTTATGCTCTTTTTCTACCTGCCTCACATATTCTTCTGCGCTAGGCAATCTTATGAGCATTTCTTCCCCAAGCCTATATGTACGATTGTCATGCCCCTGTTTTTTAACTTCAGTTATTGACATATTACTATACTCAGAAAACTGCTCAGCGATGAGTTTACGAGCAAGATCAATTGTAAGAGGCATTG